>CANQJU010000075.1 GCA_947624315.1 uncultured Bacilli bacterium
AAATAGTTGTTTCATATGTACCAGTTCTTGCACTATCTTTGCTCATTGAATCAGGATAAGGGAATGGAACATATCCGTATCTAGTATCATCACCAAACATTGTAGTTGACCAACGGTTACTTGTCTTTACAAACCACCATGATCCAGATGTCATTAATGATTTACCTTCAATGAATTCACCAGTAGATTCCATCCATTCAGATGCTGTAGATAATGCACCTGCAGCTGCTAATTCTTGTAATACTTGAGCAATTCTCTTTTGTGTTTCACTTGTTAATGTTACTTTAGCAGTATTAACATCAGCAATTGTTACACCAGCAGCACTACACATACCGATAAACATATAATATAAGTTACCACTTATTGCAACGTTACCATCACCGATAACAGCTTGAGCACCTTTTGCCCATTCAATGAAATCAGCATAATGCCATCTATCTTCATTGAACATCTTAGCAGGTGATTCAAGACCTAATTTTTCAAGCATACCAACATTATAATAGAATCCTAAGTCAGCATAGTTCTTACTTGGATCAGAAGGGATTGGAACAGTAACTAATTTACCTTTGTACATTGCAGATGTTTTAGTTACAGCATCCATTTGGTTCTTACCATAACGTTGATAGAAACTTAAACCATCAGTAACACTTTCACCAAGATGGCTAACCCAGTTACTAGCAACTACATAGAAGTCAGCTTGTGCATCACCATTCTTAGCTTGGTTATTAATCCATTCATAACGTTGAGATCCCCAAGGAGCTCCATCAGGATAAGCAATTACTTTATAATCACAGTTGAAGTTTTGTTTCATTTCAGTTAAAGCTTGTTGTTTGAATTCTTTATCTGCTACTTTGTATCCTTCATCAAATGGATCATATTCATATTCGCTTCCGCCTGCGTTCATTACAGTAATGCAATATCCACCCATATTAGGATATGGATCTGGAACAGGGTTAGGAATAACCTTAATTTGTTTTAAGCTTGTTTTAACTTTTCCATCAGGTGTTGTAGCTCTGATTGCCGCACTACCAACTTTTGCACCTTTAATTCTACCATTAGATATTTCAATATTCTCTGCTCCACTTACTACTGTGATTTCATAATCTTGTAAAGCACCAGCTGGATATACTGTTACTTGGAATGTAATTGAATATCCTAACTCAACTTCTGTATCACTAAATACTATTTCAATACTTTCTGGATCAACATCTGGTACTTCAATATCTTGCTTTGGTACAACCTTTAAGTCGATTGTTGCTTTTACATTTTCATCTAATTTTGATGTCGCTGTAATTGTAACATTTCCTTCTGCTACTCCTACTACTGATCCACTTGCTGTAACGGTTGCAATTTGTGGATTACTTGTTTCCCATGTAACGCTCTTTGATGCGTTCTCTGGTGCAGCTGTTACTGTTAATAACAATGATAAGCCTACTGATACTTCTTTCTTTGAAGCATTGATTGTTAAGCTTGTTGGAGCGATTTCTTTAGCTGCTTCTCCTGTTACTGTAACTTTAAATGTTTTTGTAACTTTTGTATCTCCTACGGCTGTAACTGTTACTTCTGTTTCACCAGGAGCTGTTCCTTTAATTGTTTTATCTGTTATTGTTACTATACCAGATGGGTTGCTTGTAATTCTTACATTTTTATTTGTAGCATTATCTGGTTTTACTTCTACTGTAATTGTGAATTCTTCACCTACAGCGATTTCACTTTGTTCACCACTTATAACTATCTCAGTTGGTTTAACAGTATCCTTACTAGGATTGTCTGGATCGTCTGGATTGTCTTTAGGACCACATCCAACTACAACGAAACCTAAGAATAAAACCAACATAAAAGCTATCCATTTTTTCATGTCTTCGTCCTCCTTATAAATATTTAGACATATAAAAGGTTTATATAAGAAAACCTTTTCAATTTACATATATATTTTATCACATCATTATAAAATATGCAATATTTTTTTTAGTACAAAATGACAATTAAAAAAGTTATTATATAATAATATCTTCATAATTAGGAATAGATGGAATAGCACCTTTTTTACCAATTGATAAAGATGCAGCTTTACATCCTTTTTTAATACAATTAATTAATTTATCTTTTTCTAAAGCAAAATTGTTTTGCATTAGTTCAAATAAGAACGTTCCAAAAAAGATATCTCCAGCTCCAGTTGTATCAACCACATTATTATGATATGAAGAAACTAATCCTTGATCACTTTTAGTTATATAATAAACTCCATTTTCACCTAAAGTAATTAAAACAATTTCTTTAACATATTTAATTAATTCCTTAGCGCATTCTTTTAAATCTTTCTTTCCAGTTATTAATTGAGCCTCATTCAAAGAAACTTTTAAATAATTAGCATTTTCGATTACTTCCATTATTTTTTCTTTGGCCTTATCTTTTTCCCAAATGTTTTCACGATAATTGGGGTCAAAAGATATTTTTATATTTTCTCTTTTAGCAATCTCTAAAGCATATAAAGTTGCTAAATAAGAACTCTTATTGGTCATAGACAAAGAACCAAAATGAAATATACGACTATCTTTTATTAAGTCTTCCTTAATATCTTTTTTAGATAAATTAATATCAGCACTATTCTTTCGGTAAAAAGCAAAATCTCTATCACCATTACTATCTAGTGAAACAAAAGAAAGAGTTGTTAAGTGTTTCTTGTCAAGACTAATTCCAGAAGTATCTACTCCAAGTTTTTCAATATAATTGATTAAATAATGGCCAAAAATATCATCACCGACTTTTCCAATAAATGCACTTTTACCATTGTATTTACTAAAAACACAACTAACATTTAATGGTGCTCCTCCAGGATTTTCCAAATAGCAATTATAACCATTTTCATCTTGACCATTAATTGTAAAATCAATAAGAATTTCTCCTAAAGAAACTAAATCATACATATAAAGTCCTCCTAAATTTAAATAAGCCCAAAGATATCATAACTTTGAGCTTTATTTTTTTAATAATTTTCTTTGCGAACTTCAAAATAGCTCTTTGGATGAGCACATACAGGACAAACTTCTGGAGCTTTTTTACCAATTACTAGATGTCCACAATTACGGCATTCCCAAATAGTTTCTTCTGATTTTTCGAATACCTTTTGCATATCAACATTATTTAATAAAGCACGATATCTCTCTTCATGAGATTTTTCGATTGCAGCAACAGCTCTGAATTGATATGCTAAACGTGTAAAGCCTTCTTCTTCGGCTTCTTTAGCAAAACGATCATACATGTCTGTCCATTCATAATTTTCACCAGCAGCAGCGGCAGCTAAATTAGTTGCTGTATCGCCTAGTTCTTCTAATGCTTTGAACCATAATTTGGCATGTTCTTTTTCGTTATTAGCAGTTTTTTCAAAAATTTCCGCTATTTGTTCATAACCTTCTTTTTTAGCTACACTTGCAAAATAAGTATACTTATTGCGCGCTTGACTTTCACCAGCAAAAGCTTCTCTTAAGTTTTTTTCAGTTTTTGATCCTTTTAGTTCCATACTATTTTCCTTTCTTTAAACATTTTTCACATATACCACTTAGAACAATATTATTATAGTCTACTTTCATTTTCATATCATCGCGAAAAATCATTTTAGGTGATATGTCAATAATTTCTCCACAGTTTTTGCATACAAAGTGGCAATGCTTATTCATAACGATATCAAAATGGCTGATATGCTTATCATCAATTATTTTAATAACTTTACCTTCATCAACTAACAAATTAAGGTTGCGATAGATTGTAGCTATCCCTACTCCTTGTTCTTTTAGATCATCATAAATTTCACTAGCTGTTGGATGGTCAAATCTATGAGATAAGTTATCAAAAATTAATGATTTTTGTAAAGTATTTCGAAAATTCATATAAGCCTCTTATTGATAATCATTATCAATAGTATTATACTACTTTTTATATAAATAATCAATATTTTTTATAAAGTTTTTATTAATTCTAATAATTCTTCTTTTGTTTTCACATAAACAAGTTTGCTTTTAAACTCTTTAGCATTGCTAAAACCTTTAACATACCAACTTGCTAAGGTGCGCATTTCTAAAACAGCAATCTTTTCACTTTTTATACTTAATAAATAATTGAAATGGTGCAACAACATATCAATTTTTTCTTGTCTTGTTGGGGCAGGTTTTAAAGGAACGTCATTAAAATAATCAACTAAGTCTCTAATTAACCAAGGATTACCAAAAGTAGCTCGACCTACCATTATTCCATCAACATTTGTTTCCTCAAACATTTTTTTAGCATCTTCAATTGATTTTATATCACCATTGCCAAATACTAAAATATTTACACTTTCTTTAACTTTCTTAATAAAATCTAAATTAACTTTACCACTGTACATATCGCTTTTAGTGCGACCATGTATAGTTATCATTTTAGCCCCAGCCCTTTCAATTGCTTGAGCAACTTTATCACAATTTATACTTGTATGGTCCCATCCAGCTCTAATTTTAACACTTACAGGTTTTGTAGTGTTTTCACATACAGCTTTAACCATTTGATAAACTTTTTCTTCATCGAGCAATAAATAACTTCCCGCTTGTGACTTTAATACTTTTTTAACAGGACATCCCATATTAATATCAATAATATCACAATTGCTTCTTTCTTCAATTAGACGAGTGGCTTTAATCATATCATCAATATCACCACCAAATATTTGAACAGCAATAGGATGTTCTCTTTCATCAAATTTCATCAAATCCCAAGTCTTATCATTATCATATATTAATCCCTTAGCACTTATCATCTCTGTATATACAAGTCCTACTCCAAATTCTTTCATAATCATGCGATAGGCTTGATTAGAGTATCCCGCAAGTGGAGCTAAGGCTATACGATTTTTTATTTCCACATTTCCAATTTTCATAATTACTCCTAAAAAGATCCCATCTTAAGACTCCACATCCACATACTAAGTTAAGCTTAAGGCTGCTTCAATTACGACCTGACCTGGTTCACTGCCTAATATTGAATATGGAGACCTAAAATGAGATCCTATATTATTATATTACAAATAGTTAAAATTTACAAGTTTTTTTATGAAGCAAATTTTATCTTTTCCCTTTAAAAAAGTCTTTCATTAATTGCGAACATTCTTTTTCTAACAATCCACCTTGTATTTCTATTTGATGATTAAATTTATAATCACTTAAAGGATTTCCAACACTACCTAAACATCCAAATTTAGGTTCTTTAGCTCCATACACAATTTTTTTCATCCGAGCTTGTAAAATAGCTCCTAAACACATTAAACATGGTTCAATAGTAACATATATTATACAATTCTCTAAAAACTTTTCATTCAGTTTTTTACATGCTCTATTTATTGCCACAATCTCTGCATGAGCTAATACATTATTTTTCCCTTCACGCAAATTATGAGCTTTAGCTATTACTTTGCCATCGCGAACTATCAAACATCCAATAGGAACTTCATCACTATCATAAGCTTTTGAGGCTTCTAGTAAAGCTAATTTCATTAAACTTTCATCACTTAGTCCCATTTTTACCTATTACCACATGACAATGACGGCATCTAGCTTCGTATTGCTCTTTAGCACCAACCATAATAATTGGATCATCATAATGTGCTGGTACACCATTTATTAGTCTTTGTGTTCGGGTTGCGGGGGCTCCGCATACTTGACAAATAGCATTGAGTTTATCAACAAACTCAGCACGAGCAAGCAACTCAGGCATTACTCCAAAAGGTTCCCCACGGAAATCTTTATCCAGTCCAGCCACAATCACTCTAACCCCTAAATCAGCATAATGTTCACAAACATTAACTATTTCTTTATCCATAAATTGTACTTCGTCAAT
>CANQJU010000076.1 GCA_947624315.1 uncultured Bacilli bacterium
GGAAACAAATAATAGTTGCAAGTAGGGCAGATATTATTCAAGATGAGGAATTATATAACAAACTTGAAAAATTAGCAAAAGAAAAAAATATGGAAATATTTAAAATTTCAAGTGTTACAGGAGAAGGCATCAAAGAACTTTTAGATTATGTTTCAAAAATTTTAAAAGAATTACCAAAAGAAAATTTATTTGAGGAAGAAGAAAGAGTTATCTATACTCTTGAAGAAGATGAAAATAAATATGACATTGAAAAAATAATGATTATTGGAAATACCGAAGAACCTATTTCTCCATGTGGAGCTTGTCGTCAAGTTATAACTGAATTGATGAAAGAAGATTCTGAAGTCATTCTAACAAATCTTTATAAGGATATTAAAATTTTTAAAGTTAAAGAATTATTGCCATATTCATTTAATGAGGATAATTTAAATGAACAAAAGTAGTTTTAAATCTGGATTTGTAGCTTTAATTGGTCGACCAAATGTTGGAAAATCAACTTTTGTTAATAATGTTTTAGGAAAGAAAATTTCTATTATTAGTAGCAAACCTCAAACAACTCGTAATCGCATTCAAGGTATTTATACTACTAAAAATGAGCAAATAATTTTTATCGATACTCCGGGTATTCATAAACCTCATCATCAATTAGGAGAATTTATGAATAAAGAATCATTGTCAACACTAACAGATGTTGATTTGATTCTTATGATAATTGATGGTACGAGTGACTTTGGAACTGGAGATCAATTTATTATCGATCAATTGAAAAAAGTATCAACACCTGTTTATTTGGTTGTTAATAAAATTGATTTAATCAATGATAAAAATCGTTTATTTGCTAATATTATTAAATTCCAAGAGCAATATGCTTTTAAAGAAGTTTTTTATATTAGTGCTTTACGTGGTGATAATATTAAAGAGCTTCTTGAGGGAATTTTAGATAATTTAGAAGAAGGACCACAATATTATCCATTTGACCAAATTAGTGATCATCCTGAAAGTTTTGTTATTTCAGAAATTATTCGGGAAAAAGTTTTAATGTTGACTAAGGAAGAAGTTCCTCATTCAGTGGCAGTGGTTGTTGAAACGATGAAGGCTAGTGAAGATGATCCTAATTTAATTGATATTCACGCTACAATTTATGTTGAAAGACAATCACAAAAGAAAATCATTATTGGGCATAATGGTAAAATGATTAAAGATATTGGAACTTTGGCACGAAAAGAAATTGTAATGCTATTGGGTCAAAAAGTATATCTTGATTTATGGGTAAAAGTTGAAGAAGATTGGCGCAATAAAAAGTCTCAATTAAAGCGTTTAGGGTATTTTTTGGAAAATAATTAATTGGTGTATAACTTCATATTTTTTTGTTTATGATATTTGTTAGGAGGGCAAAATGACTAACAAAGATATGCAAAAATTTATGAAAAGTGGAAAAATTGTTGATTATTTGGATTATGTTGCCAAAAAGAACAAGCACAATACGGAGCTTGCTAATGAACTAGTAAAGGGAGTTAAAAATGATAACAAAGGAAGGTATAATAATAAAGACCATTAAATATCAAGAATCTTCCAAAATTGCTTATATTTTAAGCGAAGATGGTCTTACTTCTTATTTAATCCGCAATGCTAATAATTATAAAAGCAAAAATTATAGCTATTCGCAGGAATTAACAAAAATTGCTTTTGATATTAGTGGAAGAGGAAATTTAAAAATAGTTACTTCAGGAAAAGTAATAAATAATTATACCAATATTAAGCTAAATTCTGATAAAATAATAAATACAGCCTCCATTTTAGAGACAATTTATGTTTTAAGTGAACACGTTACTGATTCCAAAATCTTATATAAATTTTTAAATGAAATATTAGACAGGATTAATGATAGTCATAATTATAAATATTATAATTTAATCTTTCGCATAAAAATTTTATATTTATTGGGTATTGCTCCTCGCCTTTCAACATGCGGTATATGCAATACTCGTCTTGATTTGTATTCTTTTGATTTAGTAAGTGGAATTAGTCGATGTAAGAAGTGTCACATTTCAACGGAAACTATGATTCGTGGAGAAAGTTATGAAGTTATGAGGTTTTTGTATTTAACCAAAATCGAATTTTTAAATGATGAAGTTTTAGATAAATTACCTGATTGCTATAATGAAATTGATAAATTCATTGATAAATATTATGATTATTATTTAGGATATCATAATCGCTTGCAAAAATTATTAAATAAAATAAGCATTAAGAATGAATAAAACTAGCAAAATATTTCCATAATAATTTTAAGAAAGGAAATATATGTCTAAAGTAAAATTAGTTCTAAAAGAGTTTTTATTTATTCCTTGTTTGCTATTGGTATTGACTTTGTTATTTTCAAGACAAAAGGTAATGGATTTTTATGAAAACAGTTTGAGTGCCTTTAGTGGAGCTAAATTAATCTTCATATCCGTTTTAACACTCATTGCCTTAGAAAGCTTTTTGATGTTTGATGTTCCTAAAAATTTGCTTTTTTCCAGAACAATATCTTGTATAGTGATGATAGGTTTATTTATTTTGTTTACACAATTTTTAAATGCCTTAAGCTTTTATCTATTAATAATATCTTTTATAGTAGGTGGTATTATTAATTATTTATTACAAAGATTTGTTAAATTTAAAGGATCTAATTTTTTATCAATTGCTTTTTTATTAGTTATGGTAGTGGCTACTATTACATTAACATATTGGAAAATTTTTTAGGAGTGCTTGTCATTCCTTTTTTTAATTGATATAATAATGGGAGAAAGGATAGAAATATGTCAAAAAAAGTTAAAGGTTTAATATTATTGTTTGTTTTTTATCTTATAGCGTTTATTGGGGGACTTTGTGTTTTTAAGTTATTGGAAAATAAAGTGCCAATTCTTATTAATATATTAATATGTGATGTTGTAGCTACAATAGTGATTTGGCTTATCGGGGTTATTCTTCATACAGCCTCCATTTATGATCCATATTGGTCAGTACAAACTGTTTTAATTTATGTTTTTTTAATGGTTTATTATAAAAATTATAATTTGGGAAATATTCTCTTTTTAGCCTTTATTTTATTCTGGAGTATAAGGTTAACTTATAATTTCTGGATTTAATGATATTTCTTATATTGACTGGAGATATAGATATTTACAAGAAAAAACCAAAAGCTTTTATCAAATTGTTAATTTATTAGGAATATGTATGGTTCCAACATTAATCGTTTATGCGGCCTCTATCCCCGCATATCTATATTTAATTAATGGCTATAATTGGTCATATACTGATATATTTGGTTTATTAATAATGCTTATAGCAACTATACTAGAATTAGTAGCTGATTTAAATATGTCACAATTTCGTAAGACAAGAAGTAGCAAAGATGAAATTATAAATGTTGGAATATGGAAATATTCACGTCATCCCAATTATTTGGGAGAAATTATGTTTTGGTATGGCTTAGCCTTTGTTTTCATTTTCCGAAATATTAATCAATGGTATGTTATAGGTGGAGCAATCCTCAACACTTTATTATTCTTATTTATATCAATTCCTCTTGCGGAAAATCATTTACGAGGATATAAGAAAAACTATGATGAATATGTTAAAACTACAAGAATGTTAATTCCTATTAAAAAGTAAAGTTATGTTATTGTGACATAACTTTTTTAAATGATGACAATGAGCATCCCATTGAGATTGACAAATCGATAAAAATGTGTTATTATATAGGGTAAAATAAAGGAGAGATATTATGTCAGAAATGACTATGGAAAAATTTGTTTCTTTTTTGAAAAATCAAGGATATGTTTTTCAAGGAAGTGAAATATATGGTGGTCTTGCCAATGCTTGGGATTATGGTCCTTTAGGCGTTGAATTAAAAAACAATATTAAACAAGCTTGGTGGAAAAAGTTTGTCCAAAATTGCCCTTATAATGTTGGAATAGATAGCGCTATTTTAATGAATTCTAAGGTTTGGGTTGCTAGTGGACATGTTGGAAGCTTTACTGATCCTTTAATGGATTGTAAGAAATGTGGAGCACGATATCGTGCTGATAAACTTATTGAAGATCATTCTCATGGACAAGTAACTGCTGATGGATGGTCTAATGAACAAATAATGAATTATATCAAAGAAAATAATATTGTTTGTCCAGAATGTGGATCAAATAATTTTACTGATATTCGTAAATTTAATTTGATGTTTAAAACAAATCAAGGCGTAATTGAAAATGACAAAAATGTTGTTTATTTACGTCCTGAAACTGCTCAAGGAATTTTTGTAAACTTCAAAAA
The DNA here is from genome assembly GCA_947624315.1 of uncultured Bacilli bacterium. Taxonomy (GTDB): domain Bacteria; phylum Bacillota_I; class Bacilli_A; order ML615J-28; family CAG-698; genus Tener-01. The sequence goes on from CANQJU010000076.1 coordinate 4,312, forward strand.
TGTCCAAAGAACAACAAGAAGAAAAGTTCCATTTGGTATTGCGCAAATCGGAAAGAGTTTTAGAAATGAGATAACTCCTGGTAATTTTATTTTCCGTACACGTGAATTTGAGCAAATGGAATTGGAGTTTTTCTGTAAGCCACATACTGATTTAGAGTGGTTCGATTTTTGGAAAAAATATTGTTTAGACTTTTTAGAGTATTTAGGACTTGATAAAGATAAAGTTCGTTATCGCGATCACGAAAAAGAAGAATTGTCTTTTTATTCTAATGCTACAACTGATATTGAATTTTTGTATTTATTTGGTTGGGGCGAATTATGGGGAATTGCTGATCGAACAGATTATGACTTAAATGCTCATCAAAAAGCATCAGGTGAGAATTTAGAGTATTTAGATCCTGAAACTAATCAAAGATATATTCCATATGTTATTGAACCATCTGTTGGTGTCGAACGTTTATTATTAGCTGTTTTAACAAATGCATACGAAGAAGAAGTTTTAGAAAATGGTGATACTCGTGAAGTATTACATTTAAAACCATTTTTAGCTCCTAAAAAAGTTGCTGTTTTACCTCTTGTAAATAAACTTTCTGATAAAGCAATGGAAGTATATAATAAACTAATCGAAAAGTTTGTATGTGATTATGATACAAGTGGTCAAATTGGTAAGAGATATCGTCGTCAAGATGCTATTGGTACACCATTCTGTGTTACTATTGATTATGATACTCTTAATGATGAATGCGTAACTGTTCGCGAACGCGATAGTATGACTCAAGAAAGAGTTAAAATCGCTGATTTAGTTGAATATATTGCAAGTAGGTTATAGGAGGATTTATTTATGTTTATTTCTAATGCGACAATAACTAAAATATTAGAAAAAGCCGATATTGTTGACATTATTGGTGAACATATTAAATTGGAAAAAAAGGGAAATGACTATAAAGGAATATGCCCATTTCATGATGATAGCAATCCTTCTTTATCAGTTTCTCCCAATAAAAAAATATTTAAATGTTTTAGCTGTGGGGAGACAGGAAATGCTATTACCTTTATTCAAAAATATAAAAATTTAACTTTTCCCGAAGCTGTTAAATATGTTGGCGATAAATGTGGAATCGAAATAAATTTGGAAAAATCTGCTACTCAGCAAAAAAATGAGAAATATTACAAGATTATGCAAGATGCTACATCTTATTACCAATTTTTTCTAAAAAATTCTGTTGAGGGGAAAAAGGCTTTAGAATATTTGTATAACCGTAAATTAAATGATGCAATAATAAAGAGATTTAAAATTGGATTATCAAGTAGTGAAAAAGATTTGCTTTATGAGTCATTGACTAAAAAAGAAAATCCTTATTTACCAATTGATTTATTAAATTGTGGTTTAATTAATGCTAGTAAAAGCGATGGATATTTTGATGTTTTTCGTAATCGTATAATTTTTCCGATTGATGATTTGAATGGAAATATTGTTGGTTTTAGTGGAAGAATTTATACTTCCGATAAGAAGAACGAACCAAAATATTTAA
>CANQJU010000077.1 GCA_947624315.1 uncultured Bacilli bacterium
CCTAAAATATCTTACAATAGTCTAATTATTGCCATGGTTATTAATAGTGTTTTTCTAACATTAGTTCAATTTTTTATTTTAAAGAATTCAACAAACTTTAAAATCAACAAAAATCTGCTAATAAATATAGTCATTCTTCTTGTTTTGACATATTTAACAGTATTATTTTTAAAATTGAAGTTAACTAATTATTTAATCACTTCTTTTATTAGTGGCTTATTATTCTTAATTTATATTAAAATATTAAAACTGATAGATTTCGAGAATAAATAAATCACCATTTTCATAATTGGCATAATAAACATCGGAAAACTCTTCATACCCCTTCTCTTTGATCTTTTTAAATAACCATTTTTCATCTAAATTGAGAAGTTTTAAATTATCTTTATTAACTCTACCAGAAATTATTAAAGGAAAGGGAAATATATCCTCTTGCTTGCTACCATTTTCAATGCTTGATGAAGAATTTGTTGTTAGTGCATTATTGGCTTTGCTTTTACAAGTGCTTAAAACGCTATTGGGATAATCGGAATATTTAAAAATGCTTATTTCACCATTAGCTTCTAAAATTAGAAAACGCACTTCAGAAAGTGATCTTATATTTTTAAGACGCAATTGAACAACTAAATCATCAAAGTTATAATTTTGTTTTTTCATTTCTTTGATATTTGCTTTTCCTTCGATAATTATTACTGATTCTTTTCCATCAAAGAAATTTCGAAATATTGGTTTTTTCAAAAGAAATATTGCTAATATTTTTTGAATAACTGCTAAGATAATAATAGCAATAAGAAAAATATAAAATGGTACTTCTTCATTATCAATTCCCATTACAGCTACATCAGCAATTAAAAGTAAAATTACAAAATCAAACAAACTTAACTGTCCTATTTCTCTTTTTCCCATAAATTTCATAATAATTAGTATAAAAAAATAAATTATTGTTGTTTTAATTAATATACTTAATCCCATATCTAATCTCCTTGTTCTAAATTGTTTGTTTAATTCATATTTATTAATGGGTGATAATTAATGAAAAATTCAATCAAACAAAAACTAATTGTTTATTTATTCTTTTTGCTTATTCTTTCCATTTTTATTGCAATTTATGCATTACTTATTTATACAAATAAAATAGCAGGAGACAAAAAATCATTCAACACCTATACATTTATTATTGGTATTGTTTCTTTTTTAATACTAGGTCTTCTTTCCGGTAATTGCGCGCAAAAAAATGGATTGTTAGAAGGATTGCTTGCTGCATTAATAATTATTTTAATTTCTTTAGTAATCAATTTCTTTACTGAAGTTCCTTTTATATCTAAAAGTTTTATTAAAATTGCCACATATCTCATTTCTGCAAGCCTTGGTGGAATTATTGGTGTAAATTTTAAACCAATGATTAGAATAAGTAAAGAGCATGTATAAGCCTTTACTTATTTTTTTATTTGTGATAAAATATTACAAGGAAAGGAAGTATAAATATGGAACCATTAGCATATCGTTTGCGACCACAAAAGCTTGAAGATATTGTTGGGCAAGAGCATTTAATTGGTAAAAATGGAGCTCTTACAAGAATGATAGAGAAAAAACAATTGCCATCAATTATTTTATATGGTAATCCTGGAACTGGAAAAACAACAATAGCTCTTGCGCTTTGCCATACATTAGAAGCACCTTACCAAACCTTCAATGCTTCAACTGACAATAAAGCGCAACTAAAAAGCATTATTGATAATATAACTAGTGATAATTCTTTTTTAATTGTTGATGAAATACATCGGATGAAGAAAGATATTCAAGATTATTTATTGCCGTTTGTTGAAAAAGGAGCAATACATATTATTGGTATTACTACGGTTAATCCATATCATGCTGTTAACCCCGCTATACGTTCACGATGTTTAGTTTTTAAATTAAATAATTTTAATTACGAAAACATGGAGACTATTTTTAATAGAGCTATTAACTATTATAATGATGGTACTTCTTTTACAAGCGAAGCCAAAGACTATATTATTAATATGTCTAATGGAGAAATACGTACTTTATTGAATTTAATAGAATCAGTTTATTTATATAAAACTGATGAAAAAGAAATAAATTTGGATATTGCTAAAAAAATAATCCAAAAACCTAATATAATGATTGATAAAAATGAAGATAGTTATTATGATACATTAAGTGGTTTACATAAATCAATACGTGGAAGCGATGCAGATGCAAGTTTGCATTATCTTGCTAAGCTATTATCAAGTGAAGATTTTTTACCACTTGTTAGAAGATTGTATTGTATATGCTATGAAGATATTTCCCTAGCAAATCCTTCAATGGGGCCAAAAGTTAGAGCCGCATGCGAAGCTGCCTTAGAGCTGGGAATGCCAGAAGCTCGCCTACCTTTAGCTTCAGTGGTTGTGGAAATGGCTTTATCACCTAAATCTAATTCAACATGTTTAGCTATAGATGCTGCTTTAAAAGATATTGCTGAAGGAAAAAGCGGAAATCTTCCATTGCATTTAAAAAATACTTATTCTTTTGATCCAAATCAAGGATCATATAAATATCCTCATGACTATCCAGGAGCATGGGTTAATCAACAATACTTACCTGATGCAATAAAAGATCGCCGTTATTATTTCCCTAAAACAACAAGTAAAAATGAGGAAGCTTTAAAAGAACGCTTTGATGCTATTCAAAGAGCTAAAAATGCCAAATAAAAAACTATTTTAAGCAAAGTTAAAATAGTTTTTTTTATTTATAAAACTCTAAACACTTTTTAATTTCTTTTATAGATATTTCTGGAGTTTGAATTCTTTCATCAAAATCATTGTTTTTAACAATAGCATCTCCTGATCCTAATAAGTGAAAATAACATTCATTGCCTATTTTTTCAGATGAAAATTTTTCTTTATCACATTTGAAAAAAATTTTATTATCAAATATACTCATGATAATATTATTAATGTTTTTATCATTTCTAGCAATTAAAAAAATATTAATTCCTGTCTTTTTTGAATTTTGATTTATATACATTAACTTATTTTCAAAGTAATTATAAATATCACTTTTAATATTTATATGATTAATAATAACTACTTCTTTTTTTATTATTTTATCGTTGATAAGACCAGTTTCTACTTTATGATTATATTCATTAAAATTATAAACATTATATTTACTAAAACAATCATTTCGCAAATCAATATCATTAATAATTTCATCTAAAAAATTTAAAACATTATCTTTTTTTATATAAAATAATTCATCATAAATAGTAAAATCATCATATGTGTCATATATTTTAAAAGTAAGATGGTTAATAGGATTTTTTATTAGCAGAGATATAATTAAAGAATTGATAAAATTGCGTATGCCACTATTAACTGCTCCAATAACTAAAGTATTGATATATTTAGATAAATCCCCTTCAACAAGTTCATTATTTATATTAATTCCTAAAGGAATAATGTAATTGTTTTTCAAATTGCTTTGTCTTAACAAAACATCTTTTAAAATTAATATTTGATAATATGTATTAGGAATTTGTATTGTTAAAACACCATTAGTCATACTGAATAAAAGTCTTCCATTAACAATATCTTGCACGCGATTGACAATTTTTTTGATATCTACTTGACTATATAACAATATTTTATATGTGGTAACTTTAAAAGAAATTTTCATACTCAAAAACTTATATTCAGCATTTTGAATATTTAATAAATTGACAATTGTATTTTTATTATCCAAAGAAATAATATCTTGTTTGCTATCATTCATTATTTTTAAATCATCTAACAATTTTATAGGAAGAATAATATCTTTTTCTAATACATCTTTTCTTTCAAAGATTTTTTTCTTATCTACTTTTCCTAGTTCATATTTAAAAAAATTAGCAAAACTACGAGAATAATCTCCAACATTTTTAGCTTTATGAGTAAAGAATTTAAAAATATCTAAAATTGATTTATTAATGATTAATGAAAAACCTAATAAAATTATTAGGATAGCAATTAATATTACTCCATATACTCCAAATAAATAATAAATTGCGTAAAATAAAATGCTCCCAACAATTCCACCACCTAAATCACTTCTTCCGCCATTATTCATATAATTACTATATATCTCCCAAGTTTTAGAAAAGTAATTACCATTGTCACTTATAGCATAATTATGTAATGGAAAGTGTGCAAACATTAATATTCCCACACCAATAAAAATAAAACCAATAAAACGACTGCTTTTAAAATCAAACTTTCGATGTAAAAATAAATTATATATTCCTAAAAATAAAAAAAATAGCAAAAAAAGCCAATACCAATTTCCAAAGCAACACTTAAAAAAAGTTGTAAAGAAATTTCCTATTTTTCCAAATTTGCCTAATATAGTAATGGAAAATATTATAATTATTACACCAATTATTTCATAATAAAAAAGGGTTTCCTTTTTCTCGTTTTCATCAACACTTCTCTTTTTCTCTTTTGACATTTTCATTACCTCAAATATATTTTATAACTTATTAATGTCAAAAAAGCATGAAAAATAAAAAAAGACATCACTCGGATGCTTTTTTTATTTCTTAGTCTTTTCTTTATGTAAAGTTTGTTTACGACATTTTGGACAAAACTTCATTTGTTCAAGTCTATCGGGAGTATTCTTCTTATTTTTTTCAGTTAAATAGTTTTCTTCACCACAAACTGTACACTTCATTAAGAATGTTACGCGCATAACTAGTCCTCCTAATTAGTTTACTTTGATATTATACACTAATTTAAGTGAAAATGCAAGATTTATTTTGCTATTTGTAGAATTAGTTTTATATTATAAAAATAAAATTAATTCTAAAAAAATTATCAAATAATATTAAAAAATCGTTATATTTACATTAAATAAAATTCTTGATTTCAAAAATAAACTATGATATAATAAATAAAGAACAAGGATGTGATATAATGGAAAATAAGACGGAAGTTTCTGAAGTTGCTGTTCCTGAAGAGAAACATCTCAAACTTAAAAGATTAGAAAAGAAAAAACTTCGTGTAATTAATAAATTGATTGCTGGGGAAATAAATGGCCCTAAGGCCGCTAAAATGTTAAAAATTACAACTAGGCAAGTTCGTAATTTAAAAAGACAAGTTTTACAGGAAGGTGAAGCTGGTGTTATTCATAAGAATAGATATTATAAGCCAGTTAACACTTATGATGAAGCATTAAGAACGGAAATAGCTCATATATATCGTGTTGAATTTAGAGGGACAAACTTTACTGAATTTGCGAAAATCATGCAAGAACGAGGATACAATTTATCACGAAGTACAATTTACAACATTTTAAGACAGAAACATATTCGTTCTCCACAAAGAAAGAAAAAGAAAAGGAAAAAAATTAATGAAGAATCAAATACTTCCGAAAAGAAAAAGTAAGATAGTAAAAGTGGGTAATCTCTATTTAGGTGGAAATTACCCTATTTTAATTCAGAGTATGACTAATATAAAAACTGATAAAGTCGATGAAGTCATAGATCAAATTAAAAGATTAGAAAAAATTGGTTGTCAAATTATTAGAGTTTCTGTGCTCGATGAAAGTGATGCTTTAGCAATAAAAACTATTAAAGAAAATATATCTATACCAATTGTTGCTGATATTCATTTTGATTATCGTTTAGCACTTTTAGCTATAGATAGTGGAGTTGATAAACTTCGCATAAATCCTGGTAACATTGGTTCAATTGAAAATGTTAAAAAGATTGTTCAAAAAGCACAAGAAAAAAATATTCCAATTAGAATTGGAATTAATAGTGGATCACTTGAAAAAGATATTTTGGAAAAGTATCAGTA
>CANQJU010000078.1 GCA_947624315.1 uncultured Bacilli bacterium
GTTGTTTTCGTCCACCAGCACCGCTTTGATGCGCGTGGAGCCGAACTCGATCCCGAGCGCGGTCCTGCCCGTTTCGATCGCCTTCGCTGTCTTGTCCATAATACCCCCCTTTGCTACTTTCGTACGGGAGTATTATAGAATAAATTTCTAACCGAAATTTCTGTACCAACCGGATGAGAAATTGTAGCCATGCTAACAATTTTTCCATCTTTAGCAGTTAGCATTATTCCTTTGGAATCTTTAGTACATGTTTTCATTTTAAATAATGATACAGCAACAATCGAAGCTAATGCTTCACCTCGAAATCCCAATGTATGAATGTTAAATAAATCCTCTTCTTTGCTTATTTTACTTGTAGCATGAGGTAAAATAGACATTTGTGCATCAGCCTCATCCATACCTTTTCCATTATCACTAACAACAATTTCTTTTAATCCCCCATCAGTTAAAGAAATAGAAATATTTGTAGCTAAAGCATCTATTGAATTTTCAACCAACTCTTTAACAACAGATGAAACTTTTTCAATAACCTCACCGGCTGCAATCAAATTGGTAATATGTTGATCTAACTTTTTAATTGTTCCCATAAATTACCTCTATTTCAAGATTTTTTTAAGTTCATCAAGAAAATTCATTGCTTCAATTGGACTCATATTATAGATTGAAGCATTTTTGATTTTATCAATAACAATAGTTTCTTGTTCAGTCTTAGAATCATATAACATTGGAGGTTGATAATTATCTAATGATAAAGTTTTTCCATCATATGCTTGAGCATTTTGCAATTTGCATAAAATGTCTTCAGCTCTTAAGACAACATCTAATGGTATTTTAGCAAGTTTAGCAACATTAATACCATAGCTTTTATCCACTGCTCCAGGTTTAACTTTATGCATAAAAACTATTTCCCCATTAACATCTTCCGCACTTACATGAACATTTTTAAGATTAGTTAATTCATTTTCTAAAAATGTTAATTCATGATAGTGTGTTGAAAATAAAGTCTTACAACCAATTTTTTGATGTACATATTCTAAAATGGCTTGGGCTAAAGCCATACCATCATATGTGGCTGTTCCTCTACCTATTTCATCAAACAAAATCAAAGAATTGTTAGTTGCATATTTTAAAGCATTATTTACTTCGTTCATTTCGACCATAAATGTTGATTGTCCCCCAACAATATCATCAGCAGCTCCAATTCTAGTATAAATAGCATCTAAAATTGGTAAATTAACTTGGGTTGCGGGAACAAAACATCCAATTTGAGCCATAATATTTATTAAGGCAACTTGGCGCATATATGTTGATTTACCACTCATATTTGGACCAGTAATCAATAATATGGAAACATCCTTATTCATATTGACATCATTAGGAATATAATTATCCGTATACTTTTCAATAACAGGATGTCGACCATTTTTAATTTCTAAAATATGTTCTTCATTAAGAAGGGGACGAACATAATTATTTTCCTTTGTTATCTTGGTAAAGCTTTGCATCATATCAAGCTCTGATAATGTTTTCGAAAGATTTTGTAAAACATATGAATATTCTTTACATTCATTGCGAATATCACAGAAAATATTGTATTCAAGTTCTAACATTTTTTCTTCAGCTCTTAAAATCAAAGCTTCTTTTTCTTTTAGTTCTTGAGTAATAAATCTTTCACCATTAGTTAATGTTTGTTTACGAATATATCCAAATTCATCTTTAACTAAATCACAATTTCCTTTAGAAACTTCAATATAATAACCAAATACTTTGTTAAAGCCTACTTTTAAGTTTTTAATTCCTGTTCTTTCTCTTTCTCTAAGCTCTAGTGATGCCAAATATTCTTTGCTATCAGCATTGATATTTTTTAATTCATCTAAATCACTATTAAATCCCTTTTTAATAACTCCACCATCTTTAGGTGAAAATGGAGCATCTAAAGAAATACTTTTATCAAGCAATTTGTATAAAGTCTCATATTTATCATAATCAGAAGACAAATCAAAATAATCATTGATTTTCATTTTCATTGTAATTTTCTTAATATTAGGAATTACCGATAAAGATTTTTTTAATTGCAATAAATCTCGAGGATTGCAACTTTCATATGAAATCTTTCCAACAATTCTTTCTAAATCATATACATTTTCTAAAGCTTTTTTTAATTCTTCGGTTTCAATAAAATATTTTTTCATTGAATCAATAATATCAAAACGTTTTTCGATTTTTTCTTTATTAATTAAAGGAAAGATTAAGTTTTTACGCAAAAATCGACTTCCCATGGCAGTTGCACATTTATCTAATACACTAACAAGAGTATTTTTCTTATTTTGAAATCTTAGTGTTTCTAATAACTCTAAATTTCTGCGCGATGCTAAATCAATTTTCAAAAAACCATTAATATCATACTTAACAACTTTTTGCATATGCACTAAAGTTTTCTTTTGGGTACGGATGATATAATTTAATAAACGTGAGAAGTTTTTTTCTTCCATTTTATCAAGTCCATCACTTAATGCACTCAAATATTGAACTTGACTATAATTATTTTCGATAGAAATGGTTATTGGCATTACTTGGAGCAAAGGATTAAAAATTTTGACGTTAAATTCTTCACCGACTACTATTTCTCGAGTCTTAAGTTTGACAATTTCTGCAAACAATATATCATCATTTAGTGGTATATCAGTCAAATAACTTTCACCAGTTAATAAATCGCAATATGATAAAATATATCGATTTTTATCAACAGATAATGAAACTAAGAAATTGTTCTCTTTTTCATCAAGAGTATTTCCTTCTGTAACCGTTCCAGGAGTAACAATTTTAATAACATCTCTTGTTACTAATCCTTTAGCTAATTTAGGATCTTCTACTTGTTCAACTATCGCAACTTTATATCCTTTTTCACTTAATTTGTCTAAATATGTATTAACAGCATGGTATGGAACTCCACACATAGGAACTCTTTCTTTAACACCTGCATCTTTTCCAGTTAATACAATCTCTAATTCCTTACTTCCAACAATAGCATCATTAAAGAACATTTCATAAAAATCACCAACACGATAAAAAATTAAAGTATCAGGGTATTGTTCTTTAATATCTAAATATTGTCTTATCATAGGAGTAAATTGATTTTTATCGATATTTTCATACATATTTATTCACCTTATTACAATTATAGCACATTTTTTTAAAAAAGACTATTTAAATATCAATAATTTGATATAAAAATAGTCCTTTATTTTAGTTTTCAAGATAAGTTATTTAACGTAAACTTGTAAACCTTTTAACACATCTAAAGTTTCTTGATTGAGTTTTTCATCAAATGATGCTGTACAATTACTATCAACAATTATTTTTGATTCTTTAGAAAATGTTCGTGCAATTATTGCATTACTAATAACACATATATTGCTAACAAGGCCAACAATTTCAATTTCTTCATAAAAATTATCTTTTAAATACAACCCAAGTTCCATTGATCCAAACACTTCTTTTTCTATGACCTTATCAGTTGGTAGTATTTTTTTAGAAGTAATTCCATATAACTCATGTCCTTTACTTCCCTTTAGACAATGTTTAATTGGTAAATTTTTTCCCTCTTGAGTAGATAAATAATAATCATAATGAGTATCAAGAGTAAAGATTACATCATCATGATTATTATGATAGTGTTCAATTTTTTGTGCAATTAATTGATCTATTTCTTTAGCTTTAGGAAAGCCTAAACTTCCATCAACAAAATCATTTTGATAATCAACAACAATTAATAATTTCATTTTCATTCACTTTCTAATTCTTTTTCTTCATTACCAAAACCATATTTATCAATTGCAATATTAGCAAGTCTTAAGACAACTGGTGATAATATTGAATTAACCAAAAATTCAATAATAAAATTAAAACCAATAAAGCCTAAGAATAAATATGATACAATGCTACTTCCTTCTGGAGCAAGGGATGCAAGCAAATCATAATAAAACAAATATGCGGCAACGGCAAATAATCCCGTATTAACTAAAGGAACAATAATTGATGACAAAATTACCGCAACAGTTTTATTTTTTTGTCCTAAGAATTTAAATATTAAACCTGATGCTAGACCAGCCAATCCCATTTTAAAAACACAAACTAAAAGGGTCAAAATAATACTTACTGGCCAAAACAAAGCGATTGTTGAAGGAGCAACAAAAACTACCAAACCGGCAGCTGCACCTAAAACAAATCCTGCTAATGGTCCATAGATTATTGCCCCAACAACAATAGGAATTAAAGCAAGGGTAATGCTTACAGGTCCAAAATGGACATAATTACTCAACAATTGTAAAACAATTGTCAATACTGCTAAAATAGTAATAGCAATTAATTTTCTTGTTTTTAAACTTCTTTTCATAATTTTCCTCCTTTTTAGGCTATCTTTCAAGTCCCATAAGTTTATTTTAAAAACAATTAATCAAAAAATTCAAATTCGTAATCTAAAATACGAACAGTATCTCCGTGCTTAACCCCTAATTTTCTCAATTCAGCATCGACTCCTAAATTTCTTAATCTACGAGCAAATAATTTAGCATTTTCGTCTCGTGAAAAATCAGTAACATCAAAGAATTTTTTAATCATTGGTCCACGTACATTATATACACCATCATCATCTAAGACAATTTCAAATGGTTTTTCTTCTTTTTGATAAATATATTCAACAACTTCATCCTTTTGTTCTTCAACGAATTGATCTAATTTAACAGTTTCTAGTGTGTCTGCTATTTTATATAACAATTCATCTAAGTTATCTTTAGTATATGCACTAATCGGTATAACTTCTACATCAGGCAATTTTTTACGGAATTCTTCTAAATTTTCTTTAGCATTTAACATATCCATTTTATTGGCAACAACTATTTGAGGGCGCAATAATAATTTTTCATTATATAAACGAAGTTCTTCATTAATCTTTAAATAATCATCATATGGATCTCGACCTTCAAAACTAGACATATCAATAACATGAACAATTACTCTTGTTCTTTCAATATGTTTTAAAAATTGAAAGCCTAAACCTGCACCACTACTAGCTCCTTCGATTAATCCCGGTAAATCAGCCATAACAAAACTTCTTCCATCTTTAACTTTAACGACACCTAAATTAGGGGCTAATGTTGTAAAATGGTAATCAGCTATTTTAGGTTTTGCGGCAGAAACAACAGATATTAATGTTGATTTACCAACGCTTGGAAAACCAACTAATCCGACATCAGCTAAAACCTTTAATTCCACTCGAATCTCTTTTTCTTCTCCCGGTAAACCTTTTTCACATATTTCCGGAGCAGGAATTCTTGGCGTAGCAAATGCTGCATTTCCACGACCACCAGCTCCCCCTTTAGCAATTATAACTTCTTGCTTATGGCGAGTTATATCAGCAATAGTAATTCCTTTATTTTTATCATAAACAACTGTTCCAATAGGAACTTTAACATATACATCTTCAGCATCTTTGCCATAACAATCTTTAGCCATACCATTTTGACCATTTTGAGCTTTGATTATTCTGTTATAGCGCAAATCAAGAAGAGTTGTTAGCCCTTCTTCCCCAACAAATATTATATCTCCACCTCTTCCACCATTTCCACCTGATGGTCCACCTTTAGGTACAAACTTTTCACGACGAAAAGCTACAACACCATTTCCACCATTTCCAGCTTTAACAGTCAAACTTACATCATCAACAAACATTATGTTCACCTACTTTTTCATTTCATTTATACTTCCAAATGTCTATTCATTTCATTAGCTATATTATATCAAATTTTATCATTTTATAG
>CANQJU010000079.1 GCA_947624315.1 uncultured Bacilli bacterium
TATCTATCTAATGATGGTGTAGTTGTTACTTTACAAAACGGTTTACCTGAATATTTGTTACAAGAAGTACTTGGAGAAGAAAAAGTATTGGGTTGTACTGTTAACTGGGGAGCCACTTTAAAAGAGGCTGGTGTGAGCGAACTTACATCTGACCCTAATAATTTAACATTTTCTTTAGGATCATTTTCTGAAAAGAATAAAGATAAAATACCTGTAGTTAAAGAAATACTTGAATTAATGGGACCTGTTATTGTTGAAGATAATTTTATTGGAACTAGATGGTCTAAATTATTAGTAAATTCGGCTTTTAGTGGTATGAGTACTGTTTTAGGAGTTACATTTGGTGAAGTTGCTAAAAACAAAGAATCAAGAAAATATACACAATTGCTAATTAAAGAATGTTTAGATGTAGCCAAAGCCCAGGAAATTAAACTTGAACCAATTCAAGGGAAAAATGTTTCCAAATTGATGGATTATCATAATGCCTTTAAGAAAAAAATTGCATTTATGATAATTCCGATAGCTATTAAACAACATGCTTTAATTAAAGCAAGTATGCTTCAAGATTTAGAAAAAGGTAAAAAATGTGAAATAGAAGCTATTAATGGTGTAATTGCTAAAAAAGGAAAAGAATTTGGAGTTGATACACCTATCAACAATAAAGTTATTGAAATTGTTAAAAGAATTGAAAATGGAGAACTTACTCCATCTTGGGACAATTTGAAATTATTTGCGTAAAATAAAAAATCCTATAGATTAATCTATAGGGTTTTTAATTGCTTGTAGAAAGATCTTCAAGAATTTTATCTTGATCAATTCGTTTGAAGACTTTACGAGAAATTATAAAGTAACATAATAAATGTACTAAGAAGGTTATAATCCATGATATTGGATATGATAAATACAATAAGTTCAAATCAGCAATGTTTGTAAAGTTTGTTCTTGGATAGAATATTGAATATATCCATACAATTCTTAAACCACAAACACCGGCTATTGAAACAATCATTGGCATAGTTGAATATCCCATACCTCTTAATATTCCTACCATAACATCCATTATTCCGCACAAGAAATATGGTAAACATAAATAATGAAGACGTATATAACCAACATTTATTTCTTCAGGAACTTTAGTATAAATAGTTAAAACACTTTTACCAAAAATGAAAAGAGGAACTCCTAATAATAAGGCAACCATAGTAACAATGATTAATGAATAAAGAGTTACTTTTTTAATGTTCTTGGTTTTCTTAGCACCCATATTTTGACTTGTAAAAGCTAAAGATCCATGATAAACAGCATCCATAGCTGTATAAACAAATCCTTCAATACTAGAAGCAGCTGAATTACCATTCATTACAACTGATCCAAATCTATTTACTGATGATTGAATCAAAACATTAGAAATGGAAAAAATTGATGATTGAATTCCCGCAGGTAATCCTATTTTTACAATATCAAATAATTCCTTTTTATGAATTTTTAATCTTTTAAAGCGGAAGCAATAACATTCTTTGCTTCTATGCAAGGTAATTAATATCAATATACAAGAAACAAATTGGGAAATAATGGTAGCAATAGCAACACCTTCAACACTCATTTTAAAACAAATTACAAAAATTAGATTTAATACAACATTAACTAATCCCGAAATTGTTAGAAAGTAAAGTGGCCTTTTGGTGTCTCCAACGGCTCTTAATATTGCCGCTGCAAAATTGTAAAGCATATTAAATGGCATACCAATGAAATATATTTTTAGATAAACTTGAGATAATTCCAAATCGTTGTGCATCATATGAAGCAAATCAGCGGTAAATATATAACCGAATATACCTAATACTAAACCAACGATAAAACTAATAAGAATAGATGTGTGGACAACTTTTCCAACTTCATCATATTTTTTAGCGCCAAATAATCTTGCACATGCTACATTTGTTCCAACAGATAATCCCATGAATAAATTTACAACAAGATTTATCAAACTTGATGTCGATCCAACTGCTCCTAAAGCATCTTTATCACCACTAAAGTTACCAACAACAATTAAATCGGCAGCATTATATAATAGTTGTAAAATTCCCATTAACATTAGGGGAATACTGAACCATATTATTTTTAAAAATAGATTGCCATTACACATATCTATTTCAAATTTTTTTTTCTTTTTTACTACATTTTCCATTAAAAATTTCACCTTGATTATTATACTCTTATTTAGTAAAATAATCAATGAAATGAAAACATTGTCATTTTTTTTGATAATATAATAATTCTTCCAATTTTATAAAAAAAGTGATATAATACAATACTGTGTGAGGAAATAATTATGAAAATTGCTATTATTGGAACTGGAAAAGTTGGTCGTGCTATTACTTCATATATCGTTAATGAAGGCCATGACCTATGCATTATTGATAATAATCCTAAGGTTGTTGAAAGTTTAGTTTATAAATATGATATTATTGGTATCTGTGGAAATGGAGCCACTTATGATATTCAAAAAAAGGCTGAAGTTGATAAATCTGATTTAGTTATTATTTGTACTTCAAGTGATGAGGTAAACATTTTAGCAGCTTTAGTGGCTAAAAGAATGGGAGCCAAAAATACAATAATTCGTATTAGAAATCAAGATTATTATCAACAAGTAAATTCAATGAAAAAAGACATTGGAGTATCAATGATTATTAATCCAGAACAAGAAGCAGCTAATGAAATTGTTCAAATGATTGATTTTCCTCAAGCTTTAAAAATTGAAAATTTTGCTAAAGGTCGAATTAATTTAGTTGAAATATATATTGGGGATAATAGTCCACTTGTTAATGAATCATTACAAAATATTCGTCAAAAATACCAATTTCAAGTTTTAGTATGTGCAGTTCAAAGAGGAAATGATGTCTTTATTCCTAAAGGAGATTTTGTTATTGAAGCTAAGGATAAAATACATATAACAGCCTCAAGAAATGAAATTGTTAAATTTTTGAGCAAATTGGGAATAATTGAGACTAAACTAAAATCAGTTATGATAATAGGTGGTGGAAATATTTCCGCTTATCTTGGACAAAGATTATTAAAAAATCATTATCGAGTTAAAATAATAGAAAAAGATGAAAAGAGATGTTTAGAACTTAGTGAATTAATGCCAACAGCTACTATTATATGTGGAGATGGAACTGACAATGAATTGCTTTTAGATGAAGGCATAGAAAGCACTGATGTTGTAATATCTTTAATTGGTATTGATGAAGAAAATATTATTTCTTCAATGTATGCTAATTCTTTAGGTGTTCCTAAAGTTATAAGCAAAATAAATAGAGAAAACTTCACTCGCATTTTGGAAGAAAATGGAATTGCAAGTATTATATCACCTAAAATTATTTCGGCTTTGCGTGTTCTAAGCTATGTAAGAGCTTTAGCCAATAGTAGAGGAAGTAATGTTGTTACTTTATATAAACTTGTTAACAATGAAGTTGAAGCTTTAGAATTTGCTGTTAATGAAAATGCTAAATGTTTAGATATACCACTAAAAGATTTGAAATTGAAAAAAGGAGTTTTAATTGCCGCTATTATTAGAAATAATGAAACTAAAATTCCTGAAGCTAGTGATTGTATTAAAGTAAATGATTCTGTTATTGTTGTTACAAATAATGGATTCTTAGATAATTTAGATGATATTTTAGCATAATATGAAATTAAAAGTTTTATTTAACATTGTTGGAAAAATATTAATATTAGAAGCGGCAGTATTATTATTTCCATTATTAGTAAGTATTATATATCGTGAACCCGTAATCAATAAGTTATCTTTTTTGATTACTATGGGATTGTTATTGGTATTTGGTTTTGCTTTAAATATAATTAGATCAAAAGATATAAGGCTTAGAGCCCGTGAAGGTTTTGCTATAGTAGCTATTTCTTGGATTTTGATTTCTATTTTTGGAGCCTTACCACTTACAATATCTAAATGTATACCTAATTATTTTGATGCTATTTTTGAAATTACTTCTGGATTTACTACTACAGGTGCTAGTGTTGTAACTGATATATCAGCTTTATCACATAGCATGCTTTTCTGGAGAGCCTTTAGTCACTGGTTAGGTGGTATGGGAGTATTAGTTTTAATTTTGGCTTTTATTCCTGAGAGTAAAGATGGTTCAGCTGTTCACATTATCCGTGCTGAAAGTACAGGACCACAAGTTGGTAAACTAGTATCAAAGGTAAAGGTTAGTTCAAGAATACTTTATATTATTTATTTTAGTATTACCTTTATTGAGTTTTTATTACTTTTGGTTGGACCTGATAAAGATATTAAAGTTTTAGAAAGTTTGATTTTATCATTTTCAACAGCAGGAACTGGAGGATTTTCGGTTTTAGGAACTAGTATTTCAACATATTCAAGTTATACTCAATATGTCTTAGCTATTTTTATGGTTATTTTTTCCATTAACTTTACTTTATATTATTTTATTATTATTGGTAAATGGAAAGAAGCATTAAAGAGTGAAGAATTGCGATGGTATTTAATAATAATTTTATCAAGTATAGTTATTATTTTATCAAGTGTTTATAATCTATATTCAACTTTTGAAGAGGCGTTCCGTCATACATTCTTCCAAATAAGTTCAATAATAAGTACTACAGGTTTTGCATCGACAGACTTTGCTAATACTTGGCCAACAATTGCAAAATGTGTATTAATTTTATTAATGTTCTGTGGAAGCTGTGCAGGTTCAACAGGTGGTGGATTAAAAATTTCTCGTGTTGCTATTTTAATCAAAAATTCTTTGCGAAAAGTACAAAAAATGATTAATCCTCGAAGAACAGAAGTTGTAAAATTTGAAAAAGATATATTAGATGATACAGTAGTTGAATCAACCCAAAACTTTTTCATTATTTATATGTTAATTATTGCTTCAGCAACTCTATTAATTTCTTTTTTAAATAGAGAAACAGATATTTTATCTAATTTTACAGGTGTCTTGTCTTGTATTAGCAATGTTGGTCCAGCTTTTGGAAAAATAGGATCATTTGGAGATTTTTCATTTTATAGTAATTTCAGTAAAGTTATATTTTCAATTATTATGATTACTGGTAGATTAGAAATATTCCCTATCCTTACTTTGTTTTTACCTAATGCATGGAGGAAGAAGTAATGAAAAGATATAATAAAAAGGATAATGTGTCCTATACTTTAGGTACAACTTTAACTATTGAATTATTAAATAAAAAACTTAAGTATGTTAAAAAAATATATTTTCATTCACAATTAATAAAAAATGATGTAACGGATAAAATTGAAAAAACGTGTCATGATAACAATATTCCAATTGAATTCAATGATAAAGTATTCAATATTTTATCGCAAAAAGAAAATTGTTATGTTATTGGTGAATTTAGTAAATATGAAACAACTTTAGAAAAAAATCAAAATCATATTGTTTTAGTTCAACCATCAAATGCTGGTAATTTAGGAACAATTATTCGCAGTATGGTTGGTTTTGGAATATGTAATTTAGCAATTATTCGTCCAGCTGTTGATATTTATGATTTAAAGACCATTAGAGCTTCAATGGGAGCAGGAAAAGGAACACCATCACGTTGGGTAGC
>CANQJU010000080.1 GCA_947624315.1 uncultured Bacilli bacterium
TACAAGCAATATTATCTATTTGTAAATGCAATTTAAAAATATTAATATTATTAGTTATATTGTTTAATATTTCCGTTGTTTTCATAATATATCTCCCATGATTTTTTGGTAAAATAAATGCAAATAGTTAAAATAAGAACAAATAAAGTAATCAATATATATATTAGGTATTTTTCCCAATATGGCATAAATAAATACAAAAGACTTGTTAAAATCAAAAATAAAGCCCCAAAAATCACTCCAAATCGTCTTTTTCGTTTTTCGAAAATAATTAAACGTGTCAAATTGAAATAAACGCTTAATTTGTAGATTGTGGAAACAGTAACAATGATAAGCAAGAAAATATCATAGTTTTCAATAAAACCATAGCCCTTAAATACTTGCCATCTTGTAAAAGCTGTCATTTGAGTATTTTCAAAGTATTTGCTACCTAAAATAGTTACTGAATCAATTAAAATATATAAACTATAAAAAATAGCAAAAGAGTTTCCTAATAATAAATGTTTTTTCTTTATACCATCACGAAATTTCGGTGAATAAAAAATAACAATATAATTATCTAAAAAGAATAACAACATGGGTATTATTTTATATACTTTTTTAAAATCAAAAGAAAAAGGCATAAGAAGATGAAAATCATGTTGTTTTAAATAAAGAAAGGGAAAAATATAAAAAATAATGAAAAAAGTAAAGAAGATTGTTGAAGTAGAGATGATAGAGGAAAAATCATAATATGATAAGAAAACAGCAGTTATTGTTGTTAAAATGAAAAAAATATATATTGGTGTTTCATAATAGAAGAAGTTTTTCATAAGAACTGATGAATAGATTATCATTACTAAAGCTGATAAAATACAATATACTAATGTAACAATACGCATGGGATAATTATTTTTAATTACTTTTAATGGAGAGAATTTCCTTGTAAAACCTTTAAAAGTTAATATAATTAAAAAGTTCATAACAAAAATGATAACAAAAGCTAACCAAGCACTTTGATGAAATTCATCAATTAAATAATTGAATGAATAAAAATTTGCATAAAAAACATTAGCAAAACTTAAAAACAAAATAATATTGTAATCTTTAAGATTAGTTTTGTTCATATAAATTTCTCCTTTTATCAAATATATTGTTTACAATATTAGAAAAAAAATACAAATTTAGTAAATAAAACCTTTTGTATCAAAAAGAATAAATATTAGATTGTTTATTGTTAAAATTTATATAATTTTCTTTGTAATAAGAAAAAAGATGTTTTTCAAAAATAAAAATGTCAAATTTGGTAATTTTTAATTATTACCATTTTGCGATATAATATGACTATCATCGATGAAATATATGGGAAGGAGAAAAAAAGTGATGGAAAATGCTGAATAATGTTATCCTTGTAGGGAGGGTTGTAGAAGATCCTAAAGTGATTACGTTAGATAATGGAATTAAGGTTTCTAATATAGTATTAGCAGTTCAAAGACCATTCAAGAATGAAGAAGATACTTATGACACAGATTTTTTTCCGATTCAAGTATGGTATGCTATGGCAGAAATCGCTAATGAGTATTGTGGGAAAGGGTCAATTATAGGGGTTAAAGGGCGTCTTTCAACAAAAATTAATGAAATTGGTGACAAAAAAATTAAATCAATAGAAATTATTGGTGAAAGAATTGCTTTTATAAGTACAGTTAAAAAGCAAGAAAATGAATAAATTTTTTCCATAAATATTTTTACACAAATCTTTTTAATAAAATAAAAAAACATTAGATGAAAATAGTCTAATGTTTTTTATTTAATATATTTATTATAAAAAAAGACTGACACAAATGTATCAATCTCGTTTTTCAATATGGAGCAGGTAACGAGGATCGAACTCGCATCTTAGCCATGGCAAGGCCACATAATAGCCATTATACGATACCTGCATTCATTGACTATATAATTATACCAAAAATATTTTTAAAATGCAAGGAAAAAAGAAAATAAATTTTTAAATTTAGTATATCGTTTGCTTAATGCAATTTGATTATGATATAATATATAATAAATAGAAAAGAGGCTTGTTAAAAATGAGCGAAAAAACTATAAAAAGAAGACATTTAATAACCAAAATAATTTTAATTGTTATTGGTTTTGTTGCTATACCATTATATTCCTATTTCTTTGGAAATAACGGTGATTTGTTTTTAATGACATTTTCACAAGTCGGAGGAAGACTTGATGGTAAACTTGAAGGATTGATATTATGGGGATTTCTTTGTTCAGTTTATTTTTATTTTGTTTTCGAATATATGCAAATGATGATTGAAAAGTCTAGTATGCTTGTTAAATTGTTTTTGTTCGCAGGAGTAATTACTTTAATGGTTACAGTTTTTTTGCCATTTAATACAATGATGTATCCTGTTTCTAGTGAAATACATAACAATCTTGCTAGATATGCTATATTTTTTATCTTAATTTCGATTTTTCTATTTGTTATTTTGTTAATAAAGTTTGATAAAAAGGTTTTTGCTTGGGCAATTTCAATTTTTAGTGTATTTGTTGGGGGATTGATATGGTGCTTTCTTAAATATAGAGTAAGTAGTATATTTCAAATTGCTTTTGCTAGTTCAATGTCAGTTTTAGCTATGATTATCTTTTTCTTAATTGAAAGAAGTCCTAAGTTTGATTTATATCGAGCATATGGAAAAAAATATAAAAATTTTAAAGAAAATAACTTAGAAAACTCATTAGAAAGAGAGAATGAAGAAGTTTTTAATGATGAAATAAAATAGTTTACAAACCTCGATAAAAGTTGTATAATACTATATAATAAATGAGAGGTTAGAATATGGGAAAAATCGATATTATAATAATTATCTTCGTGGTTTTGCTTGGGGTTATTGGTTTTTTAAGAGGAGGATTTAATCAAGTTGCCAAACTTGGTGGCTGGTTTATTTCTTTTATTGTTAGTGCTTTGTTTGTTGAACAAACAACTGATTTTATTAGTAAAACATCTTTGGGGTTAAGTCTCAGTGAAAAGTTATCTTCAACAATAGCTTCCAAATATCCAAATACAGAAATATATCGTATTTTTTCTACTACTAGTAAAGAAACATTAATTAGTACTTTAGAAGAATCAGGAATTTCTAAATTTTTGGCTAAGATTGGTGCTGAACTAATCAATGTAAATAAATCGATAATGTTTTAGGTGAAAAAGTATCAACATTAGTAGCTAGCAGTTTAGCTTGGTTAATTTTGAGTATAATTACCTTTATTGTTTTATTTATTGTGATTTTGATTGTTATTAAATTAGTTGCTAAATTACTTAATTCATTTGCTAATAAAACTGTTGTTGTTAATGTTATAAATAGAATTATTGGTTTAGTTATTGGATTAGTTAAAGGAGCAGTTATTGTTTGTATAGTTTTATTTATCTCATCAGTAATTGCTAAATATTCTGAAAGTGTAAATAACTTTTTGGTTAATAGTTTAAAACTTGGAACTGATGCAACTGGAATAGGAAAATATTTATATGAAAATAATCCATTAATAACTTTATGGAATATTATTTTTAAAAAACTAAATTGAATATTTTAAAAGAAGATGTATTTGATATACGTCTTTTTATTTAGAAAAAAATCCTTTGTGCTTTTTAACACAAAGGATGATTTTTTTAATAGCCAATATAATAACCCAATATTAATATTCCAATTGTTACAGCTAAAATAAATAGTTGTAAAAGAATGGTCTTTTTTATCCACTTAGTATAACTAAATGAAGATATTCCTAAGGAAATAAGTAGAACTGGGTTTGTTGGATAGATTAAATCTGTATATCCATCACCAAATATAAAAGCAAGTAGGGCAATATTTCGACTTATTCCTAGTTTATCAGCAATCATTGAAATAATAGGGATAATAAGAATAACTTTGGCACTTGCTGAACCGATAAAGAATTGAATAACTAAAATTATGAAATATATAAATAGTATTCCCACAATAGGTGAGCAATTTTCTAAAACACCTATTAATTCATTGATAATTGTTGGTAAAATATATCCTTCATCAAGAATATACTTTATGCTTCCAGCAAGCATTATCATTATAATTGCTGGGGCAATACCGACTAATCCTCCCCAGAACATTTTAAATGTATCTTTTAGACTATAATGTAAACACATGCAAACTATTATTATTCCAATAAAGAAAGCTAAAGCTATAATGGGAATAGAAATACCCAATTCTTGAACAATTGGTAAAGCAGAAGAAATAATTATTATTCCTAAAATTACCAAAAAGAAGATTACATATGTATGTAAAAGTTTATGATCATTATCTTGGAAAGTTGAATCAAAATTAAGATGTTTTTTCTTCTCTTGATCACTTTCATAACTAGGAGAAGAAGTTGGATTTTTTTCTATTCGCTTAACATGTAAAGTTATGAATCCACAAAGAATAAAATACATAACAATAAATATTAAAATTCGAAACCATATACCATCTAAAATACTAAGCTCCATGGTTTTTGAGGCAAGTCCAATAGAGAAAGGATTAGTTATTGCTGATGAAAAACCAAATCCTGCTGCCATCAAACACATGGCAATACCAGTAAATGTATCCCATCCCATACCTAGGGCTAAAATTATTATTATGGGAAGTAAGGTTACAGATTCTTCAAATATTCCAAACAATGCTCCAAATAACATAAAGAATAATGTTATTATATAAATTAGCATATATTTTCTTTTTTGAAATTTTTTTATTAAATAACTAATAATAGCATTTATTCCCCCAGTTTTATCAATTATATTAAAAGCTCCACCTAATATTAAAATAAAAAGGGAAATAACAATAATTGTTAAACCGGAGTCACTTCCTAGTACAAGAAATGGTGACAATATGAATTTCCAAAAAGGAATTCCTTGTCCTTCTAAAGGTAGATATTCATTTGTATTTGGATCAAATGTTCCTCTAGGAACAAAGAAGGTCATAATATATGCACCTATCATAAATACAAATAGAATAATACAAACCGTTATGAAAGAACGTTTATTAATTTTTAATATTTTATCTTGATTCATTGATCCATCTCCAATTCTGTTAAATCATTATCATCTAAATACTTTTTATATATTTGTTCGGTAACAACTGACCATTTAACACATTCTCTTAAATTATCAGGTACAAAATAATATAAAGTATTGTGATGATAGATTTCAAAATCTTCTCTAACCCCAAACAAAATAGCTGATAAATTTTTTATATCAAAAAATATTTCTTTTTCTTCGTCGTTTATTGTTCCTTTATAAGTAATACCTTGATGGGTAAGTGTTGTATATCCTTCACCTACAACTTTAAACCATTTCCCATTTTTATCAGGAAATTTAAGAGTTACATGACTTGTAAATGAATAATTAGGATCACTGATATTTTCTTTTTCAAATTCCTTTTGCCATAAATACCAATCACGAATATTTTTAGGAATTAATTGATTGTTAGAAGAGAACTGATAATAATTGTCTAAAGTGACAACTGTATGACAATGTTCACATTCAAGGGTATTGTCATGAGCATGGTATGTATATTCGTGTTTACAAACAGGGCACAAATATAATATCTCTTCTAAT
>CANQJU010000081.1 GCA_947624315.1 uncultured Bacilli bacterium
TGGCAGGGGTAGAAGGATTCGAACCCTCATCTACGGTTTTGGAGACCGCTGCTCTACCATTGAACTATACCCCTAATGCATTTGCTTAAATATTATATCAAAAATTTGCAATAAAAGCAATATTTATTTGCTAAAAAATTTGTTATGTTGCAAATGATGTGAGACTTATAGGGTATAAAAAAAGACTTAAAATCCATGATATAATAAACTAAACCAAAAATAACACTATAAAAGGAGTCTAAGTCTATTAGCATTATATCATATTTATGTTTTAATATCAAGACCAAAAGAATAATAAACGATAAAAAATATCATAAATTAAAAAATGACAAAACATTTAAGTTTGACATACAAATCATAAAGTGATATAATTATCTTCTAGTAGAAGATAATTTTTTAATAAGGTATAAATATGGACAAATTGATTTTATTATTAAAAGGAATATTAATTGGTTTTGTCAGTATTGCCATTCCTGGAGTTTCTGCTAGTACAATTGCTATAATTTTACTAGTCTATTATGAAATGATAGAAGCGATTAGTTCAATATTCAAAAATTTTAAGAAGAGCTTTAGCTTTTTGTTTTTTTTGGTTGTTGGATTTGGAATTGGATCGGTTATTGGCGCCAATTTAATTAGTAAAATATATTCATATCAACCATTCTTAATAGTTATGTTAATTTTGGGATTTATTGCCGGCTCACTACCGCGAATGTTTATTGATCTTCGCCATGAGTTTAAAAAGGTATCCAATATTTTATTAATGATAATTATTATTGGAGCAGTTATCGGATTCTCATTTTTAACAGCTAGTGGAGAAGAAGTAGTTTTAAGTTTTGATATGGGTCTTAAAAATTATTTGTTTTTAATACTCGTCGGACTAATAACGGCTGGAACTCTAGTTATTCCGGGAATGGATTTTGCGGTTGTACTATTAGCTTTGGGTTATTATACAGCTTTTATAGGTTTGCTTGATGTTACTAATCCATCCATGATTTTACCTAACTTAGCTGTTTTAGGAGTTTATTTAGTTTCTTATGGAATTGGAAGTTTTTGTCTTTCTAAGCTGATTGTTAAATTGAGCAAAAAGCACGAAAGCAAAATGAAATTTGCCATTCTTTCATTTGTTATGGCAAGTCCCTTTGCTATTATTAAACAATGCATAATTCAAAATGATTATTTCCAAAACAACACATTGAGTACTTGGCAAATTGTTGTTGGTATTGTTTTATTCGTTTTAGCAATGATTTTTGTTATTGTTATGTATGAATTTCATCGACCTAATGATACAAGAATTAGAGCAATGAAAAAAAGACATATGTTTCGTTTCTTTTATACAATAGGTTCACAATTACCTCTTGCCATTTATTATTTAATTAAATTGAAAAGAGTAATTAGAAAGAATTTATTAACTTTTGAGGAACGTTATGCTCTTTGTATGAAAGTTATTTCTCGAATTAATAAAGGTGGACATATCTATTTAAAAGTATTTGGTGAGGAAAATTTAAATTGCGACCCAACATTATATATTTTTAATCATCAAGGTAGATATGATGGTGTTGCCGCATTTACGGTTTTAAAAGATCATCCATGTACAATGATTTCTGATCGTAATCGCATTCATTTCCCTATGTTTTATGAAATGTTTGTAATGCTTAATGGAGTTTATATTGATAAAAGTGATATGCGTAAGCAAGTTGAAATAATAAAAGGTGTTGGCGAAAGATTACAAAAAGGTGATAGCTTTGTTGCTTTCATTGAAGGAAAGTATGGGGAAAATGGGAATACATTGCAAGAATTTCAAACAGGTGTTTTACATCCGGCCTATGACAGCCATTGTCAGGTAGTTCCTATTGTTTTGTACGATACTTATAAAGTATTTTCTGTATCATCAATTAAAAGGATTGAACCTGAAGCTCATATTCTTGAGCCTCTTCAATATGATGATTATAAGGATTTACCAAAACGTGAATTTGCGGAATTGTTGAAAAGTAGAATGCAAGCTAAACTTGATGAAATTTCTAAAGAAAAGTTAAATAAATAAGTGTTTGTTTGATTTAAGAGAGGAGAACATTATGAAATACATATTATTTAATTCACAAACAAAAAATCAAAAGAAAGATGAAACTGTAAAAAGATTTCAAAATGCTGGGGAAAATGATTTGGTCGTAAAAGATGTTTTAGAGTTAAATTATTCAGAATTTTTTAAATCTTTGCAAAGTGAAGATGTTGTTTATCTAGTTGGTGGTGATGGAACAGTTAACTATTTAGCCAATGCTATGGATTGCAACACTATTAAAAATGATATATATTTGATACCATCAGGAACAGGAAATGATTTATTTAATGATATGAAAAAAGGTGATCAAGAAGAATTGCTTTTAAATCCTTATCTTAAAAACCTACCTACAGTTGAAGTTAATGGCGTTAAAAAGAAATTTATTAACGGTGTAGGTTTTGGTATTGATGGATATTGCTGTGAAAAAGGTGATGAATTGCGCGCTAAGCAAGATAAGCCTGTTAATTATACAAGTATTGCTATTAAAGGTTTATTGTTCCACTTTAAACCAGTTAATGCTACCATTAAAGTTGATGGTAAGGAATATCAATATAAGCATGTATGGCTTGCCCCAACAATGAAAGGTCGCTTTTATGGTGGTGGTATGATGATTGCTCCTAATCAAGATAGATTAGAAGAAGGAGTAGTTACTAACGTTGTTTATATTTCTAAAAGCAAATTAAAAGCTTTAATGGTTTTCCCTTCTATTTTCAAAGGTGAACACGTTAAAAAGGAAAAAATGGTAAAAATAGTTAAGGGTAAAGAAATAGAAGTTATATTTGATAGACCAACTTCTTTACAAATTGATGGTGAAACATATTTAAACGTTTTATCATATAAAGTACAAGCTTAACTATGGTAAAAATAATTGTTCTATTAATAGCTATTGTTGCTTCAATATTTGAATGCTGGGCTATTTCTTTAGATTCTGTCTTTTTAAATATATTAGTTGGTTTATTGTTAGTTATAGGTAATATTATTGTTCAAATTGCACTTTTCTTTTTGGTAATGCTTTTAATAGGTTTACCAATTAACACTAAAAAAGAAAATACTCATTATAGTTCTTTCTATCGCAAGGTTTTAACATTTGCTATTCGTATATGTTTATCTCTATTTGGAGTTAAAATTAAAAGTGAAGGATTAGATAAAATCCCTCAAAATACTAATTTTGTAATTGTGTTTAATCATTTATCAAATTTAGATACTTTAGTAATGGATGTGTGTTTAACTGAATATCCATTGGTTTTTGTGGCAAAAAAATCATTATTTAAAATTCCTTTCTTTGGAAAAATGTTACATGCTATAGGATATATCAAAATGGATAGAGGAAACATTCGTCAAGAATTAAAAGCAATCTACAAAGGTATTGATTTTTTAAATAAAAATGAATGCTCTGTTGGTGTAGCTCCAGAAGGAACAAGAAACTTTACAGAAGAAACTTTATTACCATTTAAGGTTGGATGTTTACATTTGGCAACAGAAACCAAAAAGCCAATTGTAATATCAGTTGTTAAAGGAACAAATCTAGTAAAAAAGAATCTCCTTTTTGCTAGACATAAAGTTTATTTTAAAATATTAGATGTGCTTGATTATGAAGAGTATCAAAATATGACTCGTCAAGAAATTGCAAGTTTTATTAGAAATAAGATGCTTGAAGAATTAGAATCACATGAGAATTAAGCTTTGGACAACCAAAGCTTTTTTTATAAATTTTAAAAATATTTTAGAAAAAATTATATTTTAATTGTTATTATTGATGAAAGAAGAATTTATAATATTCTTTCATGTTTTAAGTATTTAAAGATGTTCCTTAAATAACTTAGAGGAAAGATCGAATCTTATCCTAAAATACTATATTTTTATTCTCCCAAACATGTAGAAGTTATTTTTTAATAGCTTCTATATTTTTTTTACTTATAAAAATGCATTAAGTTTGAGTTAAATTACAAATTATGATATACTATAGAAGGTTTTGAAAAAGGAGAGCAATATGAGAGTTGGTATTCCTCGAGCATTACTTTATTATAAAAATGAAAAATTTTGGCCAACGTTTTTAGAAAACATTGGTGTTGAATATATAATTAGTCCCGATACAAATAAAGACATTTTAACAAAAGGGTCTAACTTAGCTATTGATGAGTCATGCCTACCAAAGAAAATATTTTTAGGCCATATTAATTGGTTAATTGATAAATGCGATTATATTTTAGTTCCTAGGGTGGCTTTTTGTTATGGCTTTGATATGTGTTCAACTTTTTTAGCTCAATATGATTTTGTTAAAAACACATTTAAAGATAGAAATATTAAAATATTATATTATAATATTGATAATAAGAAAATAAATTGTGAGAGAAAAGCTATATATAGATTGGGAAAGTTTTTGAAGATTAAACGTTCCCAAGTTAAATATGCTTATATAATGGCCAAGCAAGCGCAAATGTATTATGAAATGTTTCGCATTCAAAATCAAGAAAAGCTACTAAAGGAATCAAAGAAAGATAAGATTTTATTAGTAG
Source organism: uncultured Bacilli bacterium (assembly GCA_947624315.1). Taxonomy (GTDB): domain Bacteria; phylum Bacillota_I; class Bacilli_A; order ML615J-28; family CAG-698; genus Tener-01. Next base: position 4,573 of record CANQJU010000081.1, read on the forward strand.
CTCATGCCTATAATATTGCTGATAAATATGTTGGTGAACCAGTTATAAAATATTTGCAAGGATTGGGATGCGATGTTATTTTTGCTGAATACACTAATCCTATAGAAGCAATTGATGCAAGTTTGAAGGTGACAAAGACTTTGCACTGGGGGTATAGCAGACATTTGTTTGGAGCTGTGGAGCTTTTAAAAGATAGTGTTGATGGTATTATTTTATTAACTACTTTTCCATGCGGCCCTGATAGTATGGTTAATGAAATGTTAATTAGAACATATAAGGATAAGCCCCTAATATCAATAACTATTGATAGCCAAGATGGAACAGCCGGTGTAGAAACGCGTTTGGAAAGTTTTGTTGATATAATAAACTTGCGAAAGGAGAAGAACTATGAAAAATGAAATTATAGCTTGTTTTCCCCAGTGGGTAAATTATGGGTATGCTTTTAAATATTTATTTGAAAAAGGTTTTGATGTTAAATATATGATACCTCGCCCAATAACTAAAAGAACACTTGAGCTAGGGAGTAAATATAGCCCTGATTATGTGTGTTCACCTTTTAAATATTGTTTGGGTTGTTATATTGAAGCCTTAGAAGATGGAGCAAATTGTTTAGCGCAAATTTATGGCAATTGCCGTTTGAATTATTATGGTGAACTTGCTGAAAAGATATTAAGAGATTTAGGTTATAATTTTGTCTTTTTCAATATGGCCGAAATTAATTTTAAATCTCCTAAATCAATTGTTGAACATTTTAAGATAATTAATCCCGATATGTCTTTAGTAAAGGTAACTAAAGCAGTTCCTGTTGGGGTAAAGATTGTTAAAATTCTTGATGAGTTTGAAGATTTCCTTCGTCACAATGTTGGTTTTGAAGATAATGATGGTGAGTTTGAAAAGACTTATAAAGAGTTTTTAAGCAAATTAGAAAATATTGAAAATGGAAAAGACTTGAAAAAACTTTATAAAGAATACAAACGAAAATTATATAATATT
>CANQJU010000082.1 GCA_947624315.1 uncultured Bacilli bacterium
TAAGATGAAATATGTTCACTGGTCAATTTATAGTTTGATCCAGCCACATAAATATCAACATTATAAGTTTCGAATAATGAGTTTATCACTTTTTCCCATCCATCTATTTCTTGTATTTCATCTAGCAAAAGATAGTATCTTTCTCCATCTTGCACTTTATTTTTAAGCTCATTAAATATGTCTATTTGGGAATAACCATCTTCAACTTCTACACTAGTGAATAACCTATAAATGATATGACTAAGATCTACACCATTTTTTAGTAGTTCATCTCCTATCATATCCAAAATATAAGATTTACCGCTTCTCCTTACACCAACAATTATTTTAATTATATTAACATTAATAAATGGTCTAATATAATCTAAATAATCTTGTCTAACTATTAAATCATTGTTAAACATAACACAACCTCCCCTTCATTCATCTATTATTATACTTTTACATATAACATTTTTTAATACCTAACAAACAATTTTTTGAAATTTATTTGTTCCTATTTTATTCAATAATAACATTGAAACTAGACAAGCGATTAAAGCAATAAGTAATTCAATAGCCATTGCTAATAAACAATTATTAGTAATTAAAAAACAAACAATAGAAATAAGTGATAATCCCCAAATTAGAATATTTGTAAAAATCAATGATATAAAAACACTCATACTTCGTTTAATAACAACTGTTGGGTGTTCAAAATCTAATTTAGGATACAATAAATTAATAAATAATCCTATAATTGAATTTGTTATAACAATTAGTAAAGAAATTAAAATTAGCAATAAAGCTTCAAGTAATTTCAATTTTAAATATAAAATACTAATTAAAGAATTTATTAAGACAAATGGTAAAACTATTAATATATTCAAACCAATTTTGGATATAAAAATTGATGATGTTTTTACTGGTAATGATTTTAATATCCACATCTTCTTTCCTTCTAAAGATATTGATGAAGAAGTTATTGTTGCCATACTAGATATGGCAATATCAGCTATCATTAATAACAATAATACACTGCGCATATCTAAAAGCATTTCTCCGATTTTTATATATTCATAACTTCTTTGTCTTATAATAAATATGGCAATAATTACGGAAAAAATAGGTCCCATAATTGTATTTAAAACATATGTTGAATTACTAAAAAAGTTTTTAGCTTCTTTGACAAACAAAGATTTTAAAGGTGATGATTTTTTTACATCCTTTAAAACATAATCTTTCTTAACTTTATTATAGTTATGTAAGGCATTTACTTTTAAAAACTTTCGAGAAGCAAAAAAAGTAAAGCATACTAACAATAAAATAGATACTAAACTATATATTGAAAAATTCAATATTTTTCCTTTTATTCCTAAAAAGATAAAATAACCAGGATAATAATATTTTTGCAATTTATCAAAAATATTGTTTAAGACAAAATCATCACTATTATTATTGGTAAAAATCATCAAAATAAATAAAATAGTTGTAAATAAAGTCGGAACAATTATCTTTAATACTTTTTTTAGTTTTTCATTTATCTTAATAAATCCTAAATAATAAGATATAAAACTACAGATTATTAAAGGAAATATCGGTATAATAAAGAAACCTAAAATAGCTAAAACCCAAAAGATAAAACTTGTTGGATTGAATATACTATATACTATAACTGATGGCAAATAAAAATATATGAAAATTGAATAATTTGTAATGATTAAATTAATAATTCGACTAAATAATATTTGTTTTGATGTCAGTGGTAAAGACATTAACAAATCAAAATGATTGAATTTGAATAAATAACTATTTGATATTGTTATAGCCGAAATTATTATCGCAATCGATCCTAAAGTAATTCCCATAGATAATACTTCATCTGGTCGACCATTGTCACTAAACATTTTTCCATATACATACATATATATACCAAAAAAAGCAAAAACAATTATACCAGAAAGCAATAATAAAAGGAAACCAACAATAGTACTTCTATTTGTTTTTTGTTTGAAAAACTTATTTATTCCAAATGAATTAATAAAGTTGGTTTTAACTACTAACCATATCTTATTCATGATTAACTAGCTCCATAAAAACATCTTCTAAAGATTTATCGCCTTTAACTTCTTCTAGTGTTCCTTTAGCAACTAGTTTACCATTTTTTATAATTGCTATATGATCACATAATTTTTCAGCAACTTCTAAAACATGAGTTGAAAAAAAGATACTTGAACCCTCTTTGCACATTTCTTTCATTATTTCTTTAACTAAAAAGGAAGCTTTAGGATCTAATCCAACAAATGGTTCATCTAAAACCAATAATTTTGGTTTGCGAATAATTGCGGAAATGAGAGCTAATTTTTGTTTCATTCCATGAGAGTATGAAGAAATCATATCGCCTAAATAACTATCAATTTCAAAAATATGCGCATATTTATTAATTCTTTCTAAACGAACATCTTTAGAAATACCATATATATCACAAATAAAATTTAAAAATTGAATTCCTGTAAGTTGTTCATATAAATCAGGATTATCTGTTAAATAAGCAATTTGTTTTTTATATTCAATAGGATTTTCAACAACAGAAATATTATCTAAAGTTATTTCTCCTTCTTCAAAATCCAAAATTCCAACACAGCATTTAATGGTAGTGGTTTTTCCTGCTCCATTGTGACCAATGAAACCAAAAATTTCTCCATCATTTATTTCTAATGACAGATTATCAACGGCAACTTTTCCTTTATTATATGTTTTAGATAAATTTTTTACAACTAACATTATTATCACCTCGATAGTTATTATATCATATTTTAATTTGATTTAAAATAAAAACTGACCGAATAATTATGGTCAGTTATGACTAAATAATATCTATAAAATTATAATATATATTTCTTGTTTTATTATCGTATCACTTAATTCTTTTCTATTCTATTAAATAATATATTAAAAATTTTTAATAAAACATGTTAATAATTTTCTTTTAATAAAAAATCTCCAATATACATAATTTCAATACCATTTTCATTGCCTTTAGCAAGTAAATCATTAGTAACTAAATATTTATGATAATGATCTTTAATTTCCATCAAATTATTTAGTTCACGATTTGAATTATCAGGTATTTCTCTACATACTTGAACATAAATTTTTTCATCCCGTCTAATACCAATAAAATCTATTTCTTTATCTAAATATTTACCAATATAAACATCATATCCTCTCCTTTTAAGCTCAAGAAAAACGATATTTTCAAGCATTGAAGAAATCATTGATGAAGTAAAGCCAAATTGAGAATATTTAAATGCAATATCTGATAAATAGTATTTCTCTTGTGTTTTTAAAATGGACTTCCCTTGAATATCGTATCGATTACATGGATATATAATAAAAGCATCAGATAACCATTTTAGATAATTATAAATTGCCTCAACTGATAAACTTCTTTTCTCATTTTTCAAAAACTTTACAATAGAATTCGCCGAAAATGTCTTTCCAACATTATCAATAACATATTTTACAACACGATCAAATAAATCTTTGTTTCTTATTTTATGCCTTTTAGATATATCTCTGGTAATAACTGTTGAATAAATACCATAAACTACTTGATAACAAGAATCTATATCAAAGTTACAAATACCAATCACAGGAAATCCACCATATTGCAAATATTCATCAAACATATTTTTTAAGCTTTCATTTTCTTTACTTTTAAAAGTTAAATATTCTTTAAAAGATAATGTATATACAGGAATTGATACATAGCGACCAGATAAGTAAGTTGATATTTCGCTAGACATCAACTTCGAATTAGATCCAGTTACATAAATATCAACATTATAATTTTCTAGCAAATCATTAACGACTTTTTCAAACCCTTTTATTTCTTGTAATTCATCCAAAAATAAATAATACTTCTCTTCATCTATAAAACATTTAACTAAATCTTTATACATTCCTAAAGCATCCATATCGTTATATTGCATTTTAGAATATGTTCTTGAAATAATATATTTTTCCTTAATATTATAATTTATCATTAATTCATTTTTAATCATTTCTAAAATGGTGGATTTACCACATCTTCTAACACCAGATAACACTTTAACTAAAGGAACATTAATAAATTTTTTAATTTCATTTACATAATCAGGTCTAAGTATCATTTAAAACAACCTCCTACTATTATAATAATACCAAAAAACTTTTAAAAATGCAATAGTTTTTACTTATATAACGAAAAAAAGTATATAATTTACAAAGTTTTTCGGCTTAATAATAAATATTTAAAAATATTAAAGGAGTGTAGGCTTTAACCACACTCCTATTTAATAATATTTTATTGCCAATTTAATTTACGGTTTCGTCTTTTGAGCTCGTTCATGAATTTAATATAATAAAATCCACCAATAACTACTACAATAGTTACAGCTACACCTATAGTGATTCCTATTGAAAAGTCTCCTAATTTAACATTCTCCCACATCGCTAAGACTTCATCGTTTTTATCTTTGAAGTCTTCCATAATAGCGCATCTGTTAATTATTTCTTCACTAGGAAATTGAGCATCAAATTGACGTCCTCTTTCACCAACATAAACTATGGCTTTGCCATCAGTTAAATATTCACTAGAAATAGTATCTCCAAAGAAATAGCTTAGATCTACTGCCTCGCCATCACTTTCTCCATACCATTCATCAACCAATTCAAATATTTCATCTCCAGCTATAGCTGTAGTGTATCCAATGTATTCCATATTGCGAGCAGCAATTTCTGGATTAGATAAGAAATTAACAAAGTCTTGAGCTAATTCTTTATTAGCGCCCTTAGGCATTACCCAACCATCAAACCAAATATTGCTACCTTCATCAGGTACAGAGTAATTCAAGATGACATCTTCTTCCTCTTCAGCAACATCCATTGAATATACAGCATCGCCACTCCAAGCTACATTTATATATATTTTACCAGTAACAATATCATTTTTACCACTATCAACTTCAAAACCAAAGACATTCTTTTTCATTTCTTTTAAGACTTTTTCGATTTCTGGAATATTATTTGTATCATTCATGTATTGAGAAAGTTTATTATTATATTCATCAACACTAATTTTTCCTTCTTCAAAGTCATCTTTTAAAGCCATTAGTTCTTCACGATAATAATACATTGTTCCAACAACATAAGTATCACGTACGCTATCTTTTGCTGAAGCTTGATTTTTGTATTTTTCATTCCACATAACTGCCCATGTTTTAACATATTCTTCAGAAACATATTCTGGATTGTAAATCAATCCCAATGTTCCCCACATATATGGAACAGCATATTTTGTTAAATTGTTTTCTTGGAATATTTTTTTCAAGTATGGAGAAG
>CANQJU010000083.1 GCA_947624315.1 uncultured Bacilli bacterium
TTTACCAATTATTGGCATTCAATGGCATCCTGAAAAAATTCCTAATGAAAAAATGAGCAAATATATTTTTGAAACTTTTAAAAACTTAGTAAACAATACAAAAGCCCTTTGAAATCAAAGGGCTTTATTTATTATATTATTTTTTTGCCAAATAGCATTATATAATTTGAATGAATAAGCTGCATTTCTAGGATTAGATATAGTATCTCCTCTAAGCAATCTACCCATACCAATAGAAGTTGAGGCAAACCATGAACTAGTAGAATCTTCAAATACTACTTCTGCTAATGATGCCATATTTTCAAAGGCTTTTGCCTGAATAACTAAAACACTAGTTGGTATAATAACTTTTTTAATTGAAGAAAATCCTTCAAAAACATTTTGACCAATTATAATTGTTCCTGGATTAACTTTTATTGTTCCTTCTTCTTCTAATTGAAGTTTATCTTCTTTAGCAGCAATTAGATAATTACCAATATATAAGAATCCGTTTACCCAATTGTCATCATTATTATAAAATTCACAATTAGTAAAAGCATCATCTCCAATATAAAGAACTGAATCAGCAATGGTAATTTGTTTTAACTTAGCACAATCTTTAAAAGCTTCTGCACCAATTGATGTAACACTTGAAGGAATATCAATACTTTCAATATTAGTATTTCTAAATGTTCCCGCAGGAATTGATTTTACTCCGTTAGGAATAGAAACTATTCCAGAAACATCATCAATATGAAATTCATTAGCATAGAATAATGGACTAGAATAATCATTTTCAAAGGTAATTGCAAACCATTCATCTATTGTACCTTCAAATTCTACACTATTTAATCCCGTACATCCTTTAAAAGCATCAAAATCTATTTCTTTTAATGAATCAGGAAGAATAACTTTTTCAATATAACTACAATTTAAGAAAGCTTCTGAACTAATAGATACAGTACCAGCATTAACTGTAAACTCACCAGCCTGATTAGGGCTTACTCTTATTAAATGAGTTCCGATATAAAATGCTTCGCCACCATTATCAAAATTTTCCATAATTGCTGCTCGACTAAATACTTGTTCACCAATTTTAGTTACAGTATCAGGTACAGTAATTTTTGATAACTTTCTACATACATAGAAGGCATATGATTTTATTTCTTCTAAGCCATTTGGTAAAACAACATTATTTAGTTCTGTACAATTATTAAAAGCAAATTCATGAATTGTTTTTAAACAACTAGGTTGTTCTAAATTAAAAGTTATTGATAGTAAACTACTACAGTTATCAAAAGAATTTTTACCAATATCTATAACTGTATAAGGAATTTCTACTTCAGTGACATTACTATTATTTCTAAAAGCATATTGATCAATACCTCTAACTTCATATCCATTATGAATAGCAGGAATGATAATTTTCTTAGCGTTTAGAACATCATTATCGCCTTCAACATAATAATGTGCACCTAAATCTTTATATGTTAAGCCATCATGATCACAAGCTTTACAGAAATTAGTTTCCGAATAATCATGACTTTCTCTAATCTTTTCATTACAATTTTCACGTAAACAAGTCTTCTCATGGAATCCATCATTCGTATCTACTGCTTTACCCCACAAATGCCCTACAGCCTTACCAGAATCTTCAATTGCATGATATGAGCATTCATAGCAAGTATATTCTATTTGAGATGGCTTATCACAGCCATTATCTATTTCTACTGTTTTCAAATTATGACTTTCTATTTGCACATGCTCAGGATTGTTTTCACAAACTCTTTTATGTTGACCATTTCCATATGGTTCCCATTTACTCCACTTGTGATCTAAAGATTTTGCATTTTCTTTTGTAAATGACATGCGACATTTTCCACAGGCTCTAGTAATAGTTCCTGGATCTACACATGTTGGGAGATGTTCAGTATCAACCAATTCACATGGTTCTGATTGCTTATGAGTATTATCACGATCACAAACTCTTGAATGTGTATGAGATTCATTATCTATTGGACTTTCATCTCCATCATAATGCCAATCTCCCCATATATGACCTAATTTTTCAGTTGTTGTTTTTCTCTCATATTGACATAATTCGCAAACTTCTACGTCATATCCCTCTTCATCACAAGTTGCATCAACATGTTCAACATTTTTCATTTGACATTCACTTAAGCCTACAGTTTCATTACATTTTGAACATTTTCCAGTATGCCATTTTACATTACCTGGAATAGGTGTATAAACAAATTGATGCCCTGTAGCATTTTTTAATGTATCTTCATGAATGGCTTGGCACTTCTCGCATACATGTCTTGTATAACCACCAGTTAAACAAGTTGGTTCTACAACTTCTTCAATTGTAAATTCACATTTACCATATTCAATAGCTCCATCTCTTCTACAAGTATGATAATGGCGATGATTATGTTCCCCTGGAGTTTTTTCGTCGGCAACAATTTCAGCAATCCAATCTCCATAATCATGGCCTAAGGCCTTTGTTTCATCACTAGTATATTGATTATGACAATCAGGACATGTATGAGTGGTATATCCTTTATCAACACATGTTGGAGAGGTAACTACACTATCAAATTGACAATTTTTACTTTCTTTATGATTTCCATCACGTTCACATACATGATAATGAGTATTATTAGCTCCTTTTTGCCAACTACCCCATTTATGACCAAGAGCGGGAACAGATTTTTTAGGAGTAACTACTGTTCCACAAACTGAACAACGAGACTCACTAGTATATCCTTCAGATGTACATGTTGGAGCAACAGGGTCTGTGGAAATGATATTATGTGATGTTTTAGCAATTGAATCTGTCTCTTGTTTTCCACATCTTGAACATGAATGATGTTTTTGTCCTTCTCTATTACATGTAGATTGTCTATCTACAACCCATTCTCCATAACTATGTCCTAATGGTGAAGTAGGAGTATCATTGTATGTTCCTTGACATGTTTGACATTTGTGAACAGTATATCCACCATTATCACAATCAGCTTTTACAACTTCAATAATTTCAAATTGACACTTTTCGACTTTAAAATGTTCTGGGTTATGACTACAAACTTGTTTATGTGTTTTAGTTTGAGGATCATAAACATATTCTTGATAATCATGCCCTAAAGCATCTTTATAATCTTCATTGTGAACATTTTGACATCTTTCACATTTAAATATAGTATTATCCACCATCATCACAAGTCGGTTCAATAACTTCACTTGTTTCATTACATATTTCTTTTTCTATATGATTATTATCATTATTGCATACACGATAATGTTTGTGAACGCCATCTTCAAAAACATGAATCCATTCACCATAATCATGTTCTAATTTATTAATAATTTCTTTTGTTTCTTCTCCACATAATTGACAATGCCCTTCCTTTAATCCATCTTCTTCACAAGTTGGTTCTTTAATATTGTCCCATACATATTGATGTTCGTGTTCTTTGACTTCTCCACAAATACTACAATGATATGTTTCATCATATTGATGGGGAGTTTTAGGAATAACTACATCAGTGATTTCTTCCATTGCATCCATATCCTTATAATATTTATGGCACTCTGTGCATTGGTAATAAGCAATATGACCTTCTTCGGAACATGTAGCCTCTTTCATCTCATAATAAACTAAATTATGAGTTTCTTCCTCTTTTTCTTCATGACAACCATAGCTAAATAAACACAATGCGCAAACAAAAACAATCAAAAATCTAATACACTTCTTATTCATATTTATTTCTCCTTGCATAGCAATATATTTTTAACTATCCTCTAGAATAAATAATCTCCTTAAATTTAATTAAGCCAACACGTTTATAAGAACAATTGCTAAAATGAACATAAATAAACCAATAATTGAACCGATTAAAGAATATTTAAATCCTTTTATTGCCTTATCACTATATTCACTAGATTTTTTACCAATACAAGATAACACAATTCCCGGAATACCTACAATAAAACCAATAATAAGGATTCCTGTTGCTAAACTGATATATCCTAATATTTCACTAATGTTAGCTATTAAGTCAACATTAGATAATTCCAAAACTGATTTTTCACCATTTGCTTTAGGTTTCATAACTCTATTCAATAATAATACTAATAAGGAAATAATAGCCATAGCAATAAATATAGCTAGCATTCCTTTCCATGTAACTTCCAAAGCTTTTAATAGATTTTCTTTCATCTTTGGCCTCCTATAGTAACATTGTTGGAACAAGTGTTAATATAATACCACCAGCAACAACTGATGCTACCTGACCAGCAACATTTGCTCCAATAGCATGCATCAATAAATGATTTTCTGGATCTTCTTCTAATCCCATTTTTTGAATAATACGTGCTGACATAGGAAAGGCAGATATACCTGCGGCTCCAATCATTGGATTAATCTTCTTCTTTGAGAACAAATTAATTAATTTGGCAAAGAAAACACCACCGATTGTATCAAAGACAAAAGCAAATAAACCTAATGCCATAATTTTTAAAGTATCAAGAGTAACAAATCTTTCAGCAACCATACTAAAAGAAATTGTAATTCCTAAAAGTAAAGTAACTAAATTTGACAAAATATTACTTGCTGTATCACTTAAACTATCCAACACTCCACATTCTTTGATTAAATTTCCAAACATTAAAAAACCAACCAAAGAAATTGATGCTGGAGCGATCAATCCCGCAATCAAAGTAACTAAAATTGGAAAAAGAATTTTTGTAGTTTTGCTTACACTACTTGGATTATATTCCATTCTTATTCTTCTTTCTTTTTTAGTCGTTGACATTTTAATAGCTAATGGTTGAATAATAGGAACTAAAGCCATATATGAATAGGCAGCAACGGAAATAGCTCCTATATAATTACTATTCAATTTACCAGCAACCAAAATTGATGTTGGTCCATCAGCAGCTCCAATTATACCAATAGATGCTGCATCTTTAAAATCAAATCCCAATAAGGTAGCTAAGATGATAGTTATAAAAATTCCCACCTGTGCTGCTGCCCCAAAGAAAATTAACTTCGGATTTGATAGTAAAGGTCCAAAATCTATCATAGCACCAATTCCAATAAATAATAACAATGGTAAAGCTTCACTTGCATCAATACCAACATTATAAAGCCAAGTAATAATTCCATTATTACCTAAAACTCCACTATTGGGAATATTTACTAAAATAGCACCAAAGCCCATAGGAAGTAAAAGGGCAGGTTCTAGTTTTTTCTTGATTGCTAAAAAGATTAATATAGCACCAATTACATACATTATAACTTGTTTATAATTTAAATTACGTATACCTTCTAATAAAAAATC
>CANQJU010000084.1 GCA_947624315.1 uncultured Bacilli bacterium
CTTTTCCTTCTAGCTTTCCCGCTGGGATTTCATAAATTACTTCTTTCATAGGATATCGATATTGTTTTTCTAAATAAATATTATTATCATTATCAATAACTAAAATAGCAACAGCTCCAGGATGATGAAGATATTCTCTTGTTCCTAAAGTTTCATTAGGAAGCATAACTTCATCCTTATGCAATTCTAAAAATGAACCTTTATAAACAACTTTTTCTTCAATGGTTTTTTCAATTAGTTTGCTCATTAATTTCCACCATTGCGATAATCCTTATCTTTAAGCTCATAAGGTGTCATTAAGTTTCTCAAACGTTGAATTATTCTACCTGCTTTTAAGCGATCATTTTCATTATTTGTATCAGCAAAGTGTTTTAACAATTCTTCCAAATTATAATTTGATGTAGCAAAAACGGGTAAATCTTCATTCATACGATATTGAAGAATTGGTCCTAAAACCTCATCGCGCAAATATGCGGTATTATTCTCTCCACCCAAATCATCAAGCATTAAAATATCAACTTTTTTAAGTTCTTCAATCATTGTTTCTAATTGATTAGAACCAATAGAACTTTTGATTTGTCTTGTTAAATCGGGATAATAAGCATATATAACCTTTTTTCCATTTTCTGAAAGTTCTTTAGCAAATGAATATAGAATAAAGGATTTACCTTGTCCATATCCACCATAAATATAAATGCCTTTAGGATGTTCATTATTTAAATATTTTTGATTAAAAGAAATCAATTCTTTAATAATCATAGCTCTTTCTTTGTTCTTATATAATTCCCCTTTGTTTTGTTCAAAGAAATAAGTTACTAAATTATCTTTAGGCTCATATTGACAAGAAACAAATTTAGAATTTGGGCGATTATTAAATTCTAAAACACATTTACAATATTGATTAGGATTTAAACATTCACCATTTTTCTTACATAAAGAGCAATAATCATCACATTCTTTTTTCAATGAAAAAACTCGATATGCTTTAAGAATATCATCTTCAGTCAATTTGTGTTTTTGAACAAACTCTTTAATTTCCTTATTTTTTAATAAGTCCTCAACTAGTTTTTCCATTCTTCTTCTCCTTCTTTGTTCCAAAATCTTCAACAGCTAATATTTCTTGTAAAGCTTTGTCTTGTTCATCTTCTTTAGTTATATTAGCAGATTCCTTTTTAATGCGATCTTCGTATCCTTGATACCAATCAGGAACTTCTTTAGTTTTAACATTATTTCTTCCTTTAGGTGTATTAATATTTTCACTTTTCTTATTAAGAAGTTCCATAGCATCTTTAGCGTTCTTAACATTTGCTCTTTTCCAAGTATTAGCGATTTTTTCAAAGTAATTGTATGAAGGAATTTCCCCATTTTTTTCCTTGTTAGCATATAAAATCATGACATTTATTACACCTTGAGAAAAACCCGTATTTTTAGCTAAATCACTAAACAGTTTGAGTTCACTTAAAGATGGTTTAATTCCACTCAAATTCTTTAACAATTCTTCACAACTCAACTTTTCAACTTCTCGATAAAACTTGATATAATTTTCATCTAAATTACCATCATTTAATGGTATTGGTTCTTTAGGGGCAAAATTAATTGGATCTCCCGATTTCTCTTGATAAATCTTTTGAGCATGTTTATCAATATCTTTAATTTTCAAATCTTTATCAATTTGAATTGCTTGCATAACCGCATAATACATTTCTTCTTCATCCAAATGATAATGAAAACTAATCTTTAATATTTCTTCACGAAACTCTAAATTATTAAAAATATTGGGATCAATAAACTTTGTATCAAACTTAAGTTTAAATAAAGTATAATCAAAATTACTATTTTTTATATAAATAGTATCTTTAGCCATTTCTTTAAAATAACTTGGCAATACTTTTTTCAATTGACTTTCTGTTCTTTCAAAAGCTTCATCAAAAGATTTGCTTATTTCTTTATAATTCTTATGATTTTCAATTTGCTTTTCCAACTTCTTTTTTTCAACAAGTCCAACTCTACTTTCTAAAAAATCAACTAACAAATGATTATTCATAAAAGCTTTAACACTTAATGGTGAATTAATTTCAAACAAATAACCATTTTTAGAACTATAGAAGGTATTAATAAGACCAATGCCTTCAAGCTTAGCAATTGTTTGATTTAAGAAAACACTATTAGATATTCCTAAATTATCCATTATTTTACTTATTTGATATTCAGTATTATTTTCTAATTGTGTTAAAAAGAAATATAAAGCAAAACTATCAACACCAATTAATGGCAAATATAGGTTTGTTAGGGAATATACATCTTCACCACTTAAATTGTACAACTTTTGAATTTTAAAAATATCGTATCCAGTAAAATCCATTCCTAACTCCTTTTTCTATTTATATAAACTTACCCCTTTAAAAGATAACTCTCCATCCAAATATTTGTATAATCTTTGGATTATCTTTTTTCCTTTGCCATTTGGTATTAATTTATATGTTGTGACTTTCAAATCAATAGCTGTTTCCATTGGTCTAATGCCAATAACCGTAGCTGTACAAGTATAATTGACAGTTTCAAAATATATTTCCATATATGTTTCGTTTTCAGCTTTGATTGTTCCCTTTTCACTTTCTATCATTTTTTTAACAGCTTCAACGCTTTCTTCATAGCGATTACGATAATATCTAGTGCGCAATTCCTCTATTGGGCTATTATCTGATGTTTCATAATCATTGTTAAATAAATCTTTAAATCCCATCTCTATTCTCCTTTATTTCTTTTAGTACTTGTTCAATAGCAGAATATGTTTTTTCTTTTTCTTGGCTATTGTCAATTACATAATCACTTTTAGATATTTTTAAGGATATTGGATATTGTGAGGCAATTTTATCATTAGCATATTCTAAACTAATATTATCTCGCTTCATCAATCTTTCTATTTGTTTATCATAATTAGTATAAACAACAATTACCTTATCACATTTCTTCTCAAAACCAACTTCATATAATAGAGGCATACTAACAAAAATAATTTCCCTATTTTCTTTAAAAATATAATCTTCAATTTTTTCTAAAACAACGGGATGAATAATATTTTCTAGTTGTTTCTTTTTTTCTTTATCAAAATATATAATCTTTGCTAATTTTTTTCTATCAATTTCTTTATTTTCTTGTAAGTACTCACTACCAAAGGTATCAACAATGGTTTTGTAACACTCTCCACCTTTTTTTGTTACTTCTCTAGATATTACATCTGCATCAATAACTTTATAATTTTTTTGAATTAAATAATCGGTAACTAAACTTTTACCGCTAGCAATGGAACCCGTAATACCTACTACCATATGTACCTCCATTTTAATATTTTATCATTCTACTTGTCAAGATTATTTTTTTGACACTTTGGGCAATAATATGTTCCTCTACCACCAACATATATTTTTATTATTTCTTGACTACAAGTTGGACATATTTTTTTAGTATGAACTAATAGTTCATTTTGAAAAAGTCCTGTGGCTGCATGAGAATTAACAAAACTGCGAATTGTTGTTCCCCCTAAACTAATTGCTTTTTGTAAAACTATTTGACTATTATTTATTATTTGCAATAACTTTTCATCACCTATTAAAGAAACATCTGTTAAAGGGTTAAGTTTAGACATAAAGCAAACTTCATCAGCATAGATATTTCCCAATCCACATATTACACTTTGGTCTAAAAGAGCTGTTTTAAGGGGCTTATGAGAATGACTCCATTTTCCCTTTAAATATTCAACAGTTAATCTATTATCAAATGGTTCCCATCCTAAACTATTTAATGGCTCCATTTTTTCTACTTCTTCAATATTAGTTGTTTTAAACAAATACATAACACCAAATTTTCTTGTATCATTATAACGCAAGCTTTCATCATTTTCTAAATAGAAAATAATGTGTTCGTGTTTTTCTTTTTCTTCATTGCCTTTAAGGAAATATTTTCCTTCCATTCGTAGGTGAGAGACCATAATCAAATGATCAAAAACAAAAATTAAAAATTTTCCTCTTCTTTCAATTTGACAAAAACGTTCACCAGCTAAAAGAGTTTTAAACTCTAAAGGTGTAACATTTTGAATAATGCGTTCATAGAAAACCTCAACTCTGATTATTCTTTTCCCTAAAACTAATTCCTTTAAACTATTCTTAACAGTTTCAACCTCTGGTAATTCTGGCATTATTCCACCTTCTCAAAATATACTCTCTCTTTATTATATCGGTTTAGATAATATAAATCTTTTTCATCAAGAGGATAACCATAGGCAACAACTGCAAATGGTTCTAAATTTTGAGGCAAGTTAAAAAGCACTCTCAAGTTATTCATTCTCTCTTGATTGGGATATATTCCACACCAACAGCCACCTATACCTAAAGAGCAAGCTTCTAAAAGACTATTTTCAATAGCTGCTGACATATCTTGAGAATACATATGAGGAACAGTTAATATATCTAAATCAGTTAAAAAGACAATGGCAAGTTTGGCTTTATCAACAAACTTCATATTAGGAGAAGTTTTAGAAAGATTAACTAAGGTTTCTTCATTTTGGCAAACTAAAAACTTCCAAGGTTGTTGATTCCTAGCACTAGGAGCTTGCATCGCCGCTTTTAAGATTAATTCAATTTTTTCATTTTCAATTTTTTTATCTAAGTATTTGCGTACACTACGTCTTTTATTAATAACTTCCATCTTCTTCTCCTTTACTTAGCTAAAAACCAATTATCTCCTACACCTGCTTCCGCAATCAACGGAATGCTTAATTTAACAGCATTTTCCATTTTTTCTTTAACTAATTGTTTCATTAAATCAACTTCTTCTATTGGACAATCAAAAATCAATTCATCATGAACTTGAGCAATCATCAAAGAGCGTAAATTTCTCTTTTGCATTTCTTGATAAATATCAACCATAGCAATTTTTATAATATCAGCAGCTGTACCTTGAATAGGTGAATTCATCGCTGTTCTTTCCCCGAAACTGCGCAAATTGCTATTTTCACTATTAATTTCGCTTATATATCGACGACGATTGAATAAAGTTTTGCTATAGCCTAATCTTTTAGCTTCACTAATAAAATTATCTAAGCATTCTTTAGCTTTAGCATAGGTCATAAAATATTTGTTAATATAAAGATTAGCTTCAATAGGACTAACATCAATGGCTTCACTCAATCCCCAAGCACTCATACCATAAATAATTCCAAAGTTAATTGCTTTAGCAGTTCTACGCATTTCCTTAGTAACATCAGAAACTGAAACATTAAAAATTTGACTAGCCGTTTTTGTATGAATATCTAT
>CANQJU010000085.1 GCA_947624315.1 uncultured Bacilli bacterium
GCAACAAGCAAAGTAATTACACTAATTTGTCCAAAGTAAAGGAATGTTTTATAACTGATAATGAAGAAGAAAATATAATAAAAGTTATTATAAAGGATATTAAATTAGAAGAAGATTCTTTAATTATTAGTAAAAAGGAGTATTATCATTTTTCTTTTATATTTACAATTGACGATAAATCATATACTGATTATAGTATTTGTTTAAAAGAAGCAAGTTTAGTTATTAATTATGATTTTGATATGGTTAAAGTCAAAATTGGTAGTTTTAGTTATTATAAAGTTCCATATTTTGGGACTAAACAAAATAGAATTTCTTTAACTAATTTAAAGGGAATTGTTAATAATTATTATGAGCAAAAGGAAATAAAAGGAATTGTTTTAGGTTTAAGAAATAATTACAATAAAGATATTGTAATTAGTGGTATAGAATCATTGGATATTAATTATAAAACATCATTTAGTGAAGCTAAAGTTTTAAATAGCATTCCCCAATCAAGTGATGACATAAGTCATTTATTAGGATATGAATATGATTATACAAATATAAAAAATAGTAACAATAATTCCTTTACAATAAAACCACAAGAAACATTATATATATTAATTCCTTTAAAAAAGGTAGGAAGTTATATTGCTAATCAATTCGGACTAAGTATTGATTTTAGTATCAATGAAATGAAAGAGACAATTTATATTGATGACTTTTTATATTATTCTTCTGATTTAAGACTTAAATATGAAGATTTTGAAATATCGACTTATGAAAATCATTGAAATTAGTAACTTATCTAAAAAATATCATAATCATCAAGTTTTTGAAAATATTAATATAACTCTAGAAGAGGGAAAATGTTATTTGTTTTTGGGGAGTAATGGAAGTGGCAAGAGTACCTTTTTCAAATGTTTATTAGGTTTAGTCAATCCAACAAAAGGAACAATAAATAAAGAAAAAGTAACTTTTGGTTATATTCCTGAAAAAATCATTATGCCTAGTCAAATGACAGTTGAGGACTTTCTTTATACTTTAGGACTTTTACGAGGGATTAAAGAAAAGGATCTAAGCATTATAATTGATGAACTGCTTAAAGAATGGAAAATGAATGAGAAGAAGAAAAATAAAATTAGAGAGTTATCCAAAGGAATGGGACAAAAACTTTTAATAATTCAAGCAATTATGTCATCACCTAATTTGTTGATTTTTGATGAGGTGCTTAATGGACTTGACAAAGAGATGCAAAAGAAATTATTATTATGGATGAAAAAATGGAAAAAGGCGGGAAAAACTATTTTAATTTCTAGTCATTATCCTGAACAATATAAAGGCATATATGATGAAAAATATTATATAATTGATGGAAACATGATAAATGATAAAAAAGCTAATTAAATGTCATTATAATTATATTTTTAATCGCACAAGTTTATCCCTTTTTTCCATTTTAATCTTTATTGTTCTTTTAACTAATATTTATTTGATGATGGGGTTAGATAGTCATAGTGATATTGAAGAAATGTATTACTTTTATTTTGATAGCAGTTTCTCAATTATTTCATTTTTAGGAGTTATTTTTGCTATTATTCTCTTTTCTTTTCCTTTTTTAAATAAACAAGATCAATATATTTATTTTTTATTATCTAATAACATAACAAAAGTTAAATATTTTATTACTAAATATTTTACTATTTTATTAATTTTACTTTTGTTTATTGTTTTAGAAATGTTTTCCTTTTATTTTCCACTTGTTGCATTTTCTAAAATTAAATTTGCTGAAAGTAATTCCTTGATTTCTTTTTTAAACTTATTTATAGAAATGATTTATTATGGAAATATTTCTTTAATTTTAATTATTCTTTTTGATAATTTTTATTTATCACTTATTCCTATTGCTTTATTTTTGTTTACTATTAATTTATTTACTGAAAAAATAAATTTATTTTGCAAATTGTTTATTGTTTCTATGAAAGCTGATGGTTGGGTTTTATGGCAAAGTATAGGTCAAGCTTTGTTTATTGTCTTTATTTTATTTTTTGTTAGTGTTATATTATATAATAAAAAAGATTTTTAGTTTAAAAAAATTTTAATTATACAATTATCAAAAAAAGTTTGACAAAATAGATAAATTGGTATATAATATATAAGTAAATTTATCATAGTGGAAAGAAGAAGTACCCACTTCTCACCTGACTGATAATGTTGGTAGGTTTAATGTCACTAATAATATTTTGTGATTCTTATTAAGTGGGTGCGGATTGCGCTCACTTTCTTTTTTTACTATGAATAAATTCCGGGAGGTGCTATTATTAGTAAAAATTTAGAACGCAAAACTGAAGCTTTAGTTAATGAAAACATTAAAGCTGAAAAAGTCTTAGCTATTAATGCTGAAGGACAATCTTTAGGAGAAATGGCTGTAGAGGAAGCTATTAGATTAGCAAATGAACAAAATTTAGATTTGGTTTGTGTGGCTCCCAACGCTAAAGTACCTGTATGTCGTTTTATAAACTACAGCAAATATCGTTATGATTTACAAAGAAAAAGCCGCGAAGCAAAGAAAAATCAAAAAGTTGTTACTATTAAAGAAGTAAGAATTTCTCCAGTAATTGGTGAAAATGATTTCGAAACAAAAGTAAAAACAGGTCGTGAATTTTTAAACGATGGTAACAAATTAAAGGTTTCTTTATTTTATCCTAAGAAAAAGAAACGTTTATTGCAATATGAATCATCAAGTTTAATATTAGATCGTTTTGCTAATGCTTTAGAAGAAATAGCAACAATTGAAAGTAGAACTACTGTTGATGGAAAAAACATGTCTATTGTTTTGACACCAAAAAATAAGAAAAAAGACAAGGAGTGAAAATTATATGCCAAAAATGAAAACTCATAGCGGAACAAAGAAACGCTTTAGAATTACAGGATCAGGATTAGTAGTTAGAAGTCGTCCTGGCTCAAGTCATTTAGCACCAGGAAAAACTCAAAAGAGAATTCGTCATTTACGTAAAGAAACTATGATTTCTA
This sequence comes from uncultured Bacilli bacterium, assembly GCA_947624315.1. Taxonomy (GTDB): domain Bacteria; phylum Bacillota_I; class Bacilli_A; order ML615J-28; family CAG-698; genus Tener-01. The sequence continues at coordinate 3,016 of CANQJU010000085.1, forward strand.
AGGCCGATTTAGGTCATATCAGACAACAAATTGCAAATATTAGATAGTATAAAATAAATAAAAAGGAGGAATAATTATGCCACGTACTAAAGGTGGATACGTTTCAAGAAGAAGACGTAATCGTGTTTTAAAACTTGCCAAAGGTTATTTTGGTTCAAAACATACATTATATAAAGTTGCAAATCAACAAGTTATGAAATCATTAACTTATGCATATCGTGATAGAAAGAGAAGAAAAAGAGACTTCAGAAAGTTATGGATTGCTCGTATTAACGCTGCAGCTCGCTTAAATGGTCTTTCTTACAATAAGTTAATGCATGGCTTAAAATTAGCAAATATAGAAATCAATCGTAAGATGTTATCAGAAATTGCTATCAATGACAGCCAAGGATTTGCAAGTATTTGTGAAGCCGCTCAAAAATGTTTAAAATAGGTCGCTTTAGATCTATTTTTTTATCTCATTTTGTGAAAGTGCTTACATATAACAATTAGTGATAATACTAATTAAAAAAGGATATAATTATTTATAATGGAGTGATATTAATGTATAAAATAAAAGTAAATAATCAAATTATAGTTAAAGAAGAAAAAATTTTATTAAAAGATTTAGCTAAAGAATTAGGAATAATTGGTTATGCCGCTAAAGTTAATAATCGTTTACGTGAATTAAACTTTTATGTTAATTTTGATGCAGAAGTGGAATTCTTAGATTTAAGTAATTTTGATGCTGTTCGTATTTATGAAACAAGTCTTCGATATCTAATAATTATGGCTTTAGAAAAACTTTACCCAAAGATTAAAATTAAATTTAATCAATGTGTTTCTCGTTCAATTTCATGTGATGTTACAGGAATTGATGATAAAGTTGATAATAAGTTCTTAAAGAAATTAGAATTAACTATGAGAGATATTATCGCTTCTGATTATCCAATTATAAGAAAAACAATTACTAAAGAAGAAGCTATTAAAATATATACTGAAAAGAATTATTTGGATAAAGTAGATGTTTTAAGATATCGTGAGGAAGAAAATGTTCATATTTATGAATGCAATGGTTATGTAAATTATTTATTTGGATATATGGTTCCATCAACTGGTTGCTTGAATAAGTTTAAGTTGAGCTTATACAATCCCGGATTTGTTGTTCAATTTCCAAGAGCTGAATGCAATGGAGAAATTCCTGAATTTGAATCATCAATTAGCTTTGGAAAGATGTTAAAAGATGCTCGTACATGGTCAGAGATGATTGGTTGTAATAAAATACCTCTATTAAATCAATATGCAACTGATATTACAATTAATGACTTAGTAAATGTTTGTGAGACTAAACACAATAATATGTTAGCTGAATTAGGTGATATTATTAAATCAGATATTAATAATATTCGTCTTATTTGTATTGCTGGTCCATCATCAAGTGGAAAAACGACTTTCTCTCATCGTTTACGCTTAGAACTTATGAGTAGAGGTATTAATCCTGTTAAAATATCTATGGATGATTATTATCTAGATCGTGATTTAGCCCCTCTTGATGAATTCGGTGAATTAGATTTAGAACATGTAAAAGCTCTTGACTTAGATTTATTTAATGAACAATTGTTATCATTAATTCAAGGAAAAGAAGTACAACTTCCAATATTTGATTTCAAAAGTGGAAAAAGATTGTGGGGGGAAAAGCTTAGCATTGATTCCAAAACCCCAATCATTATCGAAGGTATTCATGCTTTAAATGAAGAAGTAACAAAGTTAATACCAAAATATCAAAAATTTAAAATATATATTAGTCCACTTTCTCAAATAAATATTGATGATCATAATCCAATAAATGCTACAGAGATTCGTTTGCTTAGACGTGTTGTTCGCGATTCTAAGTATCGCAAAACTAATCCATCTGATACTTTTGCTATGTGGCCATCAGTAAGAAGAGGAGAATTCAAATGGATTTATCCATATCAAGATGATGCTGATTATATCTTTAATTCAGAACTTACTTATGAATTAGGTGTAATGAAAAAGTATGCTTTAGAAGCTTTAAGCGCTATAAAGAGCAGTGATGAGTATTATGTTGAAGCAAATAGATTAGTTAAGTTTTTGAAATATATTCGTGATATTGATGAGCGCTATGTCCCTTGCAATTCCCTATTAAGAGAATTTATAGGTAATAGTTGTTTTTATGATGTGTAATATATTAGTAGATAGATTTTGCTATCTACTTTTTGTTTGTTCTTATTGAAAAAAAGTGGAAGATATTGTATAATAAAAAAGAG
>CANQJU010000086.1 GCA_947624315.1 uncultured Bacilli bacterium
GGATTTCAAGGTAGTGAATATAGTAATGAATTAAAAACATTAATTGAAGAATACAAACTTGGAAATGTTATTTTATTTTCTCGAAATATTAAAGATATTCACCAATTGCATGATTTGAATAAATTAATTCATCAAGAAATTGTTAAACAGACTGGTATAATGCCTTTTATTAGTATTGATCAAGAGGGTGGAATGGTTACAAGAATTATGAAAGAAGCTACTTTTTTCCCTGGTGCTATGACTATTTCAGCAACCCAAAATAAGGAATATGCTAAAAAGGTTGGAGAAACAATGGGACAAGAACTTCGAGCTTTGGGAATTAATATGAATTTAGCCCCATCTTTAGATGTTAACAATAATCCACATAACCCAGTTATAGGGGTTAGAAGCTATTCAGACAATCCTCAGGTTGTGGCTGAATTCGGTCGCAATTTTATCCTTGGTTTACAGTCTCAAGGAATTATCGCTACCGCTAAACATTTCCCTGGTCATGGGGATACAAGTGTCGATTCACACAAGAGTTTACCAGTAATTCCTCATAGCAAGGAAAGACTTGAAAAGGTTGAACTTTATCCTTTTAAAGCTTGCTTAAAGGATGTTGAAGCGATAATGTCTGCTCATGTTTTCTTTGAAGCCTATGAAAAAGGAGGATTACCTGGAACATTATCATCAAAAGTTATCACTGATTTACTAAAAAATCAATTAGGATATCAGGGATTAGTTATCAGTGATTGCATGGAAATGAAAGCTATTGACGATACTTATGGAGCACCTAATGGTGCTTTGATGGGACTTCTTGCAGGTCTTGATCAGGCCATGGTTTCGGCTACTTTTTCTAAACAGGTCAAAGCATTCGAGACAATAGAAGAAGCGGTAAAAAGCGGAAAATTTCCAATGGAATTGTTAGATAGTAAAGTTGAAAAAGTCTTAAAACTAAAAGAAAAAAATGCTAAAACAATTGAAAAATATTTTTATAATACCTCATGGGAAGAAAAAGAAAAGATTCTTTTGAGCCCAGAAAGTAAACACCTTGTAAGTGATATTGTTGATTTATCTTTGACTAAGGTAAGAGGTAGTGATTTATACATTAACAAAAAAACTTTGGTTGTGGCAACAGAACCTTTTGCTACAACCATAGCAGAAGATGAGCTAAGCGATAGAAGTATTGCTAGTGCAATAAAAGAAAGCAATTTAAAAGTAGATGTTGAAAAGATTTCCGTTGATTTAAGTGATGAAGATATAAAAAAATTAGTTAATAAAGCTTTAGATTATGAACAAGTATTCGTATGTACATATAATGCTGGTACATATAAAAACCAAGCTAAACTTGTTAATACTTTAAACAATAGAATAGAAAATCTATTTGTTTTATCAACAAGAAATCCTTATGATCTATATCAATTCAGGGCTATAAAGAACTATATGTGTTTGTATGAATATACACCTAATTCTGTACAAACATTAGTTCGTTACTTGAAAAAGGAAATTAAATGCTGTGGTCATTTGCCTATTAGCCTTGATGAAAAAATAGATGTTGGTGCAAGTGTGTATGTGGGACTAGATGATTACCCCCTGGTAAAGAATCTAGAGTATCTAGAAACCTTAAAAAAACTAAAGATTGAAAAAGTCTTTGTTTCTAGTCACATTCCAGAGATGAAAGATGGTTTTTTAGAAGAATTAGAAAAAGTATGTCTAAAAGCTCAAGAACTTGGATTAAAGATTATTTTAGATATACCTAAGAAGGTATATGACAAAATAACTTTACCACCTGTTTATGCTTTAAGACTTGATTATGGTTTTTCTTTAGATGAGATTGTAAGAATGTATCAAGAACATAAATATGTTATTGAATTAAATGCTTCAACAATCACTGAAGAAAATATGAATTATTTACTTAATCGTGGAGTTAATTTACAAGATTTAAGAATTAGCCATAACTTTTATCCTAAAAAATATAGTGGATTATCTCGAGAAAGTGTCATAAAGAAAAATGAGTTTTTACATTCTTTAGGAATGAAGGTAGCAATTTATATTCCTTCAAATAATGAAAAACGTCCACCAATGTATGAAGGTCTTCCAACAATAGAAGATCATAGAAATATGGCATTAGAGGCAGTTTTATCAGAAATAAAGGAATTAAAGGTTGATGAAGTTATTTTTGGTGATGCGTATTGTTCAGAGGAAGAACTAAAAACAGCCAAGAGTTTTGACTATGATATAATGGTTATTCCGATGAAACTATTTAGGAAGGTTTCACCTTCAATTCAAACATTATTAGAAAGTGTTCATGTGAACAGAAAAGATGCCACTCCTTACTTTGTGAGAAGCTCTTGTCGATGTGAAGAAAAAGTTGAAGGTGATAATATTGTTAGCCGTAAAAAAGGATATGTAACAATTGATAATTATTTGTTCAAACGATATCAAGGGGAAGTATGTATTATGTTAGAGGACTTAGAGCCTGATGAAAGAGTAAATGTTTTAGGGGAATGTTTATGTCCTTTAGAAACATTGAAAATGATTAAACCAGGACAAAAATTTAAATTTAAGATAAGGGAGTGCTAGTTATGTATGCAATAGGTTTGATGAGTGGAACATCTTTGGACGGTGTTGATGCCGCTTTAGTGAAATTTGATGATGATACTGATGAGATTAGTTTGGTAAAATTTATAACTTTACCATATGATAAAAAGTTTAAAGAAAAATTGATGAGAAATCTTAACGATGAAACAGCAAAATTAAGTGAGTTGTGCAGTTTGAATTTTGAACTTGGCGATTGGTTTGTGAAAGCAATTGATGTTCTTTTAGAAGACACAGGAATATACTATAGTGATATTGCCTATGTTGCAAGTCACGGCCAAACATTTTGGCATAACCCACGTAAAAATGGTGATTTAGTTCCTTCAACACTACAACTTGGTGAAGGAAGTGTAATTTGTGCTAAAACTAAAATAATTACAATTACTAACTTTAGAAGTGCTGATATTGCGGCAGGTGGTGAAGGTGCACCTTTAGTACCAATGAGCGAATATATTCTTTTTAAATCAAATAAAAAGAGTAGAATTTTACAAAATATAGGTGGTATTAGTAATTTGACTTTTCTTAAAAAAGGTTGCTCTTTAGATGAAATTGTAGCATTTGATTGTGGCCCAGGTAATGTCATGATTGACTATTTCACACAAAAATATTTTGGAAAACCATATGATGAAAATGGCGATATAGCTTCAAGTGGAACAGTTCAAAAGCATGTAGTTGATTATTTGCGTAAGGATGGCTTTTATAAGGTTAAACCTCCAAAAAGTACAGGAAGAGAAAGATATTCTGAAAGTTACATGGAAAAAGTGGCACAAAAATGTGGATTCGATAAGATGAAAAAGGAAGATGTAATTGCTTCAGTTTCTTATTTCACTGCATGGTGTATGGCATATCAGTATGAACATTTTATTGGCCAATATGATGAAATAATTTTAAGTGGTGGTGGTAGCCATAATGAATTTGTTAGAAGATCTTTAGAGGATATAACAATGAGAATTGTTCAAACTCAAGATGATATTGGATATAATAGCGATGCCAAGGAAGCTATGGCTTTTGCTATTTTGGGAAATCGCACAATCCACGGAGAATTTGGAAATGTTAAGTCAGCAACAGGGGCCAAGGATGATGTTGTACTAGGAAATATTTATTTAAATAAGTGAGAGAAAAATGAGCGTAAATTTAAAAAAAATTGCTACTGAGCAAAGAAATAATGACACTAAAAATATTGATTTATTATCAACAAAAGATATTTTGATGAAAATAAATGATGAGGATGCTTTAGTTTCTTTGGCAGTAAGAAAAGAAATTGACAAAATCACGGCTTTGGTTGAAGCCGTGGTTAGTTCTTTTTACCATGATGGTAGATTGATTTATATGGGCGCTGGGACTAGTGGACGCATAGGCATTATTGATGCGGTTGAATGTCGTCCAACATTTAGTGTTAGCGATGAAATGGTTCAATGTTTAATGGCCGGTGGCAAGGATGCTTTCATTAAAGCTGTTGAGGGAGCAGAAGATTCTAAAACTTTAGGTGTTGAAGACTTAAAGAAAATAGGATTAAATAAAAATGATATTGTTGTGGGGATTGCGGCAAGTGGTAGAACCCCATATGTTGTTTCTGCAATTGAATATGCTAAAAGCATAGGGGCAAAAACTGGTTGTATTGTTACTGTTAAAAATAGTATTTTAGCTCAAATGGTTGATTATCCTATTGAAGCTGAAGTAGGACAAGAAGTTATTACTGGTTCTACAAGAATGAAATCAGGAACAGCACAAAAGATGATTTGCAATATGATTTCCACAACTTCAATGATTAAAATGGGACGAGTTTATGAAAATTATATGATTGATGTTCAAGCTACTAATGAAAAATTAGTGGCTCGTAGTGAAAGTATTCTCCAACAAGCTTCAGGAGTTTCACCTGAAGAAGCAAAAGAATACTTGAAAAAATATGGAAGTGTGAAAAAAGCTCTTATAGCAATTTTAACAGGGGTTGATGATTTAGAAAGAATCGATAAAGCCTTAGAAAAAACTAAAGGACATATTCGCAATGCTATTAGTGAGGTGAAAAATAATGCTTAAACATGTTGAACTTGAATGTAATAAAAAAGTATTAAGAGGCTATTTAACAATGCCTGAAGAATTTAATGGAACTATAGTTGTTTGTTTCCATGGCTTTACAGGCAATAAAACTGAGCATGCGGGACATTTTCGTAATTTGTCACGTTTGTTAGAAAAAGAAAATGTGGCTACATTGAGACTTGATTTTAGTGGCAATGGAGAAAGTGATGGCGAATTTAGAGATTTTACTTTTGATACAATGTTTAGCGAAGCTCAAGAAATACTTAAATATGCTAGAAAAATAAAAGACGTTAAAAAACTTATTTTATTGGGATTCTCTATGGGCGGTGCTTTAGCTGCAACAATCGCTTCTCAATTCCCTAAGGGAATAGATAAATTGGTTTTATGGTCTCCAGCTGGATATATGGATGAAATGATGAGAGATCATTTTGAAAAAGGTGAAAAGTTAGAAAATGGCAATTCACGCTATTCTACTTTTGAAATTTCCAAAGAAATGTATGAGAGTGTTAATAAATGGCATCCATATGAGGGATTAGAAAACTACCCTAATAAAGTTTTAATTATCCAAGGTAAGAAGGATTTATCAGTTCCATTCTTGTGCGCATGTC
>CANQJU010000087.1 GCA_947624315.1 uncultured Bacilli bacterium
TATAATTATACCACTTTTTGACCTTTTTTTAAAGTATTATATTAACCATGTCAATGACTATTAAAAGGTATAAAAAAGACTGCTAACATTTTAATTTGTCAACAGTCTGAAGTGGGTTTCCCACTTTTTTATTAATTAATGGAATGAATAAAAGAAATAATTAAGTAAATAATAATTTTGGAGGAATAATATGGAAAGTCAAAAGTTTTTTATCAATGATATTCCCGTTTTTTTAACAAAAACAGATAAATTTAAAACTATAAACATTCAATTTGTTTTCTTATATGATTTTTCAAAAGAATTAGCTACAAAGTTATCTCTTTTAATTCGTTTGTTAAACTCTTCAACAAAGCTATATAATACGAAGAAAAAACTTGTAAATAAATTATATGATTTATATGATGCAAGTATTGGTGTATCTTTTTCTCCATCATATAAAACTAGTATAATTAGTTTTGAACTAGAAATTGTCAATGAAAAAAATATTTCCGATAAGAGTTTATATGATGAATCATTTGCCTTTTTAAAGGAAATTATTTTAAATCCCAATATTATTGATAATCATTTTAGTGAAAAAGAATTTTTAGAAGAAAAAAGAAAATTAAAAGAAGCAATTTTAAAAATATATAATAATAAAAATCGTTATGCTATTAGAAAAATGATTAAATTGATGTGCGCTGATGAAGTTGCTAGTGTTAGTTTCTTAGGAGAAATTGATGATTTAGAAAAGATTACAAGTTACGATTTGGTTTCTCTTTATAATGATTTAATGCATAATAGCAATATCAGTATTTATGTTGTTGGAGATATTGAGAAAACAAATATTGAAAAACATCTTAAATCATTTAATCTTTTTCAAGGAAGAGAACTTGTCTTTGAATTTGATAGTGAAGAAAAACATCCAGTTAACAAAATAAAAGAAGAAAAAGAAATCCAATCATTAAATCAATCAATTTTATGTATGGGATTTAGAACTGATTTTAATGCTAACCATCCCCTATTTTATTCTAGTTTAGTCTTTTGTGAAATGTTTGGCGGAGGTTATACCTCTGATTTGTTCCGTATTGTTCGTGAAGAAAATAGTTTTGCCTATAATATTGTTGCCCAAATGATAAGTGATATTAAATTGATGATTGTGGATGCGGGAATAGATAGCAAGAATTATGACAATGTGAAAAAAATGGTTGTTGAGGTGTTGAAGGAATATCAAAAAGGTAATATTGATTCTGATTTATTAGAGGTTAGTAAAACATCTCTAATTAATGAAACATTAGAAATTGAAGATGAACCTAAAGCTTATATTTCCTTTATGTTAAAAAATTATATATTAAAAAAATATATAACTATTAATGATATTATTGAAAGCATTAATAAAACAACAATAGAAGATATTACTAAAATTAGCCAAGGAATATATCTAGACACCATTTTTCTTTTGAGCAATGAATGATGAAGGTGATGAAATGATTGAAAAAAGATATAGCAAAATTAATGAAGTTGTGTATTCAGAGAAATTAAAAAATGGGTTGATTGTTAAAATAATACCTAAAAAGGGTTATCGCAAATTCTTTGTAAGTTTTGGGACTAAATATGGTTCATTGACTAATAAATTTGTTCCCAATGGTGAAAATGAATACATAGAAGTTCCCCTTGGTATTGCCCATTTTCTTGAACATAAAATGTTTGCCATGGAAGATGGAAGCGATGCAGCCAATGAATTTGCCCAAATGGGATTAGATGCTAATGCTTATACAGATTATTTAGAAACTGTTTATTTATTTAGTGGAACTACTAATTTACAAGAAGGTATTGAATTATTACTTGATTTCGTTCAAAAACCTTATTTTACTGATGAAAATATTCAAAGTGAACAAGGTATTATTGAACAAGAACTATTAATGTATTTAGATATGCCAGGTGATAGACTACATATTGGTTTAATGGATAATATGTTTCAAGTTTATCCATTAAAATATGATGTTGGGGGAACTGTAAAAAGTATTAAAAAGATAAATAAAGAGTTGCTTTATAAATGTTATAATACATTTTATCATCCATCAAATATGACAATGATTGTTGTCGGTGATGTCAATCCTCGCAAGATTGTGGAAATAATAAAAAATAATCAAAGCAAAAAGGAATTTTTACCTATTGTTGATATCAAAAGAAGTTTTTTAGTTGAAGATAATAAAGTATTTAAAAAATATTCAGAAATTAAAATGGATATTGTTAATTCTAAAGTAGCAATAGGAATAAAATTACCATACGAAGAAAATAATTTGAATGATTCTTTAATAAAAGAATTGCTTTTAAAAATAATTCTAGAAATTAAGTTGGGACCTTCCTCAGACTTTTATCAAAAATTAATTGATGAGGAGTTAGTAACTAATGGCGTTAGCTATTCTGTATTCCTTGATGATAAATGTGGTTACATAAAAGTATGTGCTGATAGTAATAATGTCCAAAAATATCGTCAACTTATGAAAGAATACTTACTATCTCTTTGTAATTTAGATATAACAGAAGAGGAATTTGCAAGATTCAAAAAAGCTATTTTGGGAAGTCTATTAAAGAGCCTAAATAGTGAAGATTTTATTGCAAGTAGTTTTTTAGAATATGATTTTAAAAACTGTGATTTTTATTCTTCAATTGAATTATTAGAAAAAATAGATATAAATGATCTAAAAAAAATGGGCAAGTATTTTACAATAGATGCCCTTTGTGAGTTCGTTATTAATCCTAGATAGTTTCTAGTATTTTTACGGAAAAGTTATAATGATAATTAACGTCTTTAATATTAAAGGCGTTTTTTAATTTGTTTTTTCTATATAAAATGTTTTTAATAGAAAATAAATCAATATTTTTTTCTTTGCTATCTTGTATAATCATATCTAATGATTTAGTCATTTCTTCAATAAAATATTCTTTGGGATCAGCATTTTGATCACCATATTTAGCAACATATGCTTCAACATTAATATCAATAGAAAAATTATTTTCATCAATATATTTAACTTTATATTTTACTTTAGAAATTATATAATTAAAATCATTTAATGATAGCTCTGAACTTTTCCTTCTTTTTAATATGCAAATAATTGGATACTTATCTTCCTCAGCTAAAAAAATATCATCATTTTCATTAAGAAAGATACTTCCAATAATTCTTAATGAATAAATTGGTTCTTTTTCAGTAGCCCATACTTCCTTCGTCGTGCGAACAAAAGGAAATGACAAAGAGTATTTTTCATTTAATCCCCTTGTAACATCTACTAATGATGTCATTTTATATGTTTCTTCATTTTCATTGGAAGAGACAATTATTGAGTAGTAAGGACTAGTATCTTCGATATCAGCAGTTTTAAATATCTCTTCAATTTTACTATCAGTAACAATTACACGAAAATCTGAATATAAATAAGGAGTTGTTTTTATAAACTCATAAAATGATTTTAAATGATCATATTTTAGATAATTAATCGAAAAGACGTAACTTTGAACATGGGTTAATTTTATTCTTTTATTTGAGTTTTCTTCAATTATTTGCATTGCCTTAAAAATTGTTTTTTCTTCACTTTTGGCAATGGAAAAAGTATTACCACTATCACCACCTCCTAACGATTCCGTTGTTAGAGTTGCGGGGTTAGTCATGTGATAATATACAGTATAGTTATCTTTTTCATTATCATAATCGATAGCTACAGTATTAACAAAAAGCGTTTCAGCAATATTATCGTAGCTATAACATCCTGATAAAAATATTGTTAATATAAAAAGGAGAAGTATAATTATTTTTTTCATTTTTATGCACCATAATCCTTATCTATTGGGTCTAAACTTTTTGGACGAGATTTTTTCTTAACAGCATCAATTGGTAAAAATGATTGCAGTATTTCATGAGGTGATAGAGGACTAAATGGAGATAAATAAGGTGTATGCAAAGAATACAAATTCTTCATATACATGATAACAAACATAGTAGCTATTAAAAAACCATATAATCCCATTAAAATACTAGAAATCAATAAAATTAAACGAAGAATGGAAAAAGAAATTATTAAATGTTGATTGTTTGTAACACCAAAAGTTGATAAATAACAAATAGCAGTAATAATTAAATTGAACGAGCCAATAAATCCACTATTAACAGTATTTTGACCAATTAAAAGTCCACCAACAATAACAATTACATTTTGAATACTGCTTGAGGGAGTTTTAGTATTAGACATTTTTAATATTTCAAAAAGAATGAGTGTAAAAATTATTTCCGCAGCAAGAGGAATAGTTGTACCTCTGGCGGTAACTTTAATTTCAGAAATAAGTATTAGTGATAATGTATTAGAGTGATAGTTAATAGCTGCTACATATATTCCTAAAAAGAAGATGCTAAAGAAAAGCAAGAAATAGGTAACTAACTTCATATAAATTGTATAAAAAGCTGGAGAAGTTGTTTCATCACTTGAAGTTGTAAAGTAATCTATAGAAATTGGCAAAACTACGGCAATAGGAATTTGATCAATTAAGATAATGATTTTACCTTTCAATAAATAATTGGCAATGGTTTCGGGTGAACCCGTTTCACCAACTAAAGGAAATAAAGATTTTTTAGTAAATTGATAAGCAATTGTATTAATATTTAAGGTAGAAGCAATATTTATTTTTGTTAATTTATCAATAACTTCTTTAACATTCTTTTTTGCAGCAATATCATCGATATATAAAACATCAACACTTGTCTTTGTTCTTTCACCAATCACTAATTCCTCAATTTTAAGATTATCAGCTTTTAGTTTCCTTTGAATTAAAGAAAGATTTTTGTTTATGTCTTCAACAAGTCCATCTCGAGAACCATACACATTTGCTGGATCAAGAAGGCTTTCGGAAGGAGAGCGCTCTGGAACCTTTGATAGTGATATTTTATATAATATATTTTCATCATCAATTTCTAAAACAATATTACCTGTAAATATTAAATTGCTTATTGAATTAATAGTTATTTCTCCAACCTTTTCGAATGTTGAAGGAAATTCATTATCTAAATTTGTAATATTATTCTTGTTTATTTTTTTGATATAATATTTATTAAATTCATTTATATTGGCTAAATC
>CANQJU010000088.1 GCA_947624315.1 uncultured Bacilli bacterium
CAAAGTAAATCCTAAAATATTCTTTCGATCAATTCCATATTTATCATAAGCATAGCAAAGAGATAACAAAGCTAAAGTCGAATCAAGTCCACCACTAACTCCTAAAATAGTTTTTTCAATACCAATATGATGCAATCTTTTAATCAAAGCTGCAGCTTGAATGTCAATAATTTCTTGTAAACTCTTCTTATCCTTAGGAACATATGGATATAAATCTATTTCCTTTTCAAAAACAAATTCTTTTGTATTATCAATATCAAATTCTACAAATATAAACTGGTCATCGCGCATTTGATCTTGTACGCTTTTAAAATAACTATTATTTCTTCTTAAAAAATGAAGTTTATTAATATCCAAATCAGCAATAATATAGTTGCTATTCAAAGTAATATCATTATTTTCAGCTAAAATTTCCCCATTTTCACAAATCATCTTATGATTGCTGAAAATAACTTCACTGCTTGATTCGCTACCATTATTAGATACATAAACATAAGCTCCGTTGAATTTAAAACTAGTAGCCTTAGTAATTATTCGACGTTCTTCGACTTTTCCAACTTCCGCAGGTGAAGCACTTAAATTAAAGACAATTAAAGCTCCATTAGTAAATAGTGATTCGTTAGGAGAAACAGGGGACCACATATCACCACATATTTCTACCCCGAAACATACATCAGCCTTTTCACTTGTAAATAAGACTTTACCAAATGGTATATCTTCACCTAAGAAATTGACGTAATCGCAATCTTCTACAATATAATTTCCTGAAGCAAACCATCGTGATTCATAAAATTCATTTGTATGAGGCAAATAGCTTTTAGGAACAATTCCTAATATTTGATCTTTTTGACAAACAAATGCGCAATTATAAGCACAATCATTAATAATTAAATATGAGCCAAAAATAACAACACCATTATATTTATTGTTTTTTAAGAAGTAACTAATTGCTTCTTTTGTTGAATCATATAAATAATCTTGAAAAATCAAATCACCGATGGAATATCCAGGAACTCCCATCTCAGGGAAACTTACTATAGATGGATTTTTGGCAGAAATTTCATCAAGTAATTCTAACATTTTTTCAACATTATAAATGGGATCAGCTAATTTTACAGTTGGGCTTGCGGCTGCAACTTTTAAAAAACCATGTGAGTACATATTATGCCTCCTTGTATAAATCATTTTTTTCTATGTATTCTTTTATTTCTTCTAATAATAAATTACTATTTTTTGTTTGTCTATATTCACTACTTGAAATAAATATTTTATTAAAATCATTAAAAATAATAAAATGATTTCTATATTTATTCAAAATGGCATTTTCTTTAAACTTCTTTTCGATATCATAGTTATCACGAGGAATAACAATAAATTTGTTTTCCACAACTATATCAGGAAAATGCATCCATTTATCAATGTAATCAAAATTATCAGCTCCCATTAGAAAGTAACAATCACCAAAATGTTTTAATGTATAATATGTTCCTAAATAAGTGGGACTATCTAATTCATATGTACTGATACTTGCTCTATTTCCTAATTTATCACACATTATTTTTAACATTTCTAAGCGATGTTTATCATCATGCAAATCTGTTTTTTCATAATTTGTAGATGTAGGAACAAATATAATTTTAGAATCAGGAAATTTATCAAGAATCATTTGTGATATTTGATAATGGGCAATTGTTGGGGGATTAAATGAACCTCCATAAATTATTTTCATACATTTCACCAATATAATTATAGCATATTTTTTTTGAAAAATCGACCTCTATCTTCAAAATTTTTAAATTGATCAAAACTTGGTGATCCAGGTGAAAACAAAATAGTATCAATATCTTCTTTAAAAAATTCATTTTTATGCTTGATTGCCTCTTCTAAAGTATCATAAGTATCAACAATAATATTTTTACTAACAAAATAATTTGTTAAAAAGTCTTTGTTTTCTCCACAAACAATAACTTTCTTTACTTTTGATAAATTGTCATCTAATACATTAACATTGTCACTCTTCTTTTCTCCCCCACAGATTAATAATATTTTATTTTCTTTTAAGGAAGAAATTGCACTTTTCATTGCTAAAAAATTAGTTGATTTGGAATCATTGTATACATTAATATTATTAATAGATAAAAATCTTTCCAAACGATGTTCTATTCCTTTAAAACTTTTCACACCTTGTTCAATTTGCTCGATAGCAATATCATAGCAATAACAAACTGCAACGCTTGCTAAAACATTTTCGATGTTGTGTTCTCCTTCAAGATTAATATCACAAACATTCATTATTTTTCGCATATTGAAATATATTTTGCCATTTTCTAAATATGCTCCTTTAACTTTTTCTTTTCGAGAAAAAGGAATTTTATAGCATTCAATATTTTGGCATATTCTTCTTAATATTTCATTATCATAATTATATATCAATAATCATTCTTTTGAATATTTTTTAAAAAATTCAATTTAGCTTTTATATAATTTGTATAACTATTATGATGTTCTAAATGATTGGGATAAATATTAGTTATCACATAATATTTCGCATGAAAGCTTTGTAAATATTCATTCATATAACTTGATGTTTCGATAATTAAATCTTTTTTTCCTTTAATAAAATCAAAGAGAGGGATACCTATATTCCCTCCTAATTCAATATTTTTCCCAATTATGTTTTTGATTAAACTTACCGTTGTACTTTTACCATTAGTTCCGGTAACTGCAATAATTCTTCGGCATTTATCATATTCCCGATAGAAAAACTCTAAATCACTAATAATTTCAATATTTCTTTTTTTAGCTTCTAAAATAACAAAATGATTATTGCTTATACTTCCACTTTTTATAATTAAATCAATATCATTAAATGAAATATTAATTTTGGAAAGTTTATCATCATAAATAATGTAATCTCTTAAAGAATTATCTAAATATTTACTTATGCTTTGATTACTTATGCCATATCCTAATAAAAGTATCATCTTACCTCCTAAAAAAATTTATTTCCTAAATACAATCCTATTGTTGCCATAATAAGCGAAATAATCCAAAATAATAAATCAATTTGCCATTCTTTTAAACCTTTTAATTCTAAATGATGATGAATCGGTGTCATTAAGAACAATCTCTTACCATTAGTTCTGCGAAAATAATACACTTGTAGCATAACAGATACCGTTTCAACAATAAACATTAAGCCAAAAGCGATTAACAAAACTTCCATTTTGAGTAAAATAAAAAGACTAGCAATAACTGCTCCTAAAGATAAAGAGCCAACGTCTCCCATAAAAAGCTTTGCGGGATGAAAATTATAACACAAAAAACCTATTAAACTGCCTATTAAAGATATTGAGAATATTGTTATATCGATATCCTTTCGATATCCTAAAATGGCAATACTTACTAAAACAATGACTAACACACCACTAGCTAATCCATCTAGTCCGTCGGTTAAATTAACAGCATTGGAACTCGCTACAATCATAAAAACTACTAAAACACCATAAAAAATTTTTAAATCAATAATAAAACCAAATAGATTTAATGTTGTATCACCAACTAAATAGTAATATAAAACAAAATACAAAATAGCAAAGGCAATTTGTAATATTAACTTAATTCGTGGTTTTATACCTTTATTGTTTCTTTTTATAACAATTAATCCATCATCTAAAAAACCAATCAATGAATATACAATTAATGGATACATTAATAATATATACTTATCTAAGTCATATTTGTTTTTTTCAAAAAAATAAATGGAAAAGCAAATAATAGTTGAAAGGATTATAAAAATTCCTCCCATTGTTGGGGTACCACTTTTTTTATAATGAGCTCGTGGTCCTTCTTTTCTTATGCTTTGCGATACTTTTATTTTTCTAAAAAAAGGAATAAAAAAAACTAATAAACAAATTGTTAAAATGAAAGTAAAAATAAATTGATATATAAATTTATTCATTTATTACTCCCAAGCATTTTTTTACTTCTTCAATATCATTAAAAGGAATTTTTTCATCTTTAACAATAATATATTTTTCATTTCCCTTTCCTAAAATAGCCACAATATCTTTTTCTTTAGCCATATCAATTGCAATTTTAATTGCTTCTTTTCGATTTAAACAATACTATAGTTCTTTTTATGGCATCCCTTTATAATATCGTTAATAATGTCTAGTGGTTCTTCACTACGGGGATTATCAATCGTAAATAAAGCGAAGTCACTTAATTCAGAAGCAATTTTTCCCATTATATGACGTTTATCTTTATCGCGATCCCCTCCACACCCTAAAACACTAATTATATTATTCTTTTTAACTTTATTTAAAAAAGTTAAAACACTTTTAATTCCATCAGGAGTATGAGCAAAATCAACAATAACTTTAACATTATTTTTTTCAAAAAATTCCATGCGACCATCAACTTTAATATTATCCGTTAAAAAATTAATGACCTTTAAATTTAGAAGTTTTAATTTATCTAGAATAGCTAAAGCACTAACTAAATTATAAATATTAAATTCAGCTAATATTTTTGTTTTTATATTGTAAACTTTTTGATTATTTATTCTTAAAATAAATTTGCTTTCATTAATTCCTTCATTAATTTCTTCAATTTTATAGTTATTAGACTTTTTTCCATAAGTTATAACTTTTCCATTGGCATATGAATCGATTAAAGAAAAATATGGTGAATCACTATTAACAATAATGTTATTATTTTGTTTAATCATAAATAAAACTTTTGTGTATAGATAATCAGTAAAATTATGATGAAAATCCAAATGATCTTGGGTAATATTTGTAAATAGTGTTAAATAGAAGGATAAACCATATATTCTCATAAGTTTTATGGCATGAGAACTCACTTCCATAACAACTATTTTGATTCTTTTTTTCCTTGCTAAAGATAAGAGATAATATATTTCTATAATTGAGGGAGTTGTATTGTTTATTTCATAGTAATCATCATTAATGTAGCAGCCATTACTTCCAATTAAACATACATTTTTC
>CANQJU010000089.1 GCA_947624315.1 uncultured Bacilli bacterium
ATTAAAAAATTGTGGGTTAAAATATCCACAATTTTCTTTTTTTGCATTTAACAAAAATATAATTTGTCAACGTTCTGGAGTTAAACTTTTTTGTTTAACTCTATTTGATATTCAAATATCCATCTAGCATTTCTGATAATCTTTCTAAATTTAAGTCCAAAGAAATATTACCAGAAGCTGTAACCGAAATATGACCTGTTTCTTCTGAGACAACAATGGTAATGGCATCATATCTTTCACTTATACCGATAGCAGCACGGTGACGTGTACCCAAAAATTTAGGAACATCGTAGTTATCAGTTGAAGGGAAATATGCACCAGCACACATAATACGGTCTTTACGAATGATAACCGCACCATCATGACAAGCTGTACCAGGTGTAAAAATAGTTGTCAATATTTCTTGAGTGATAACACTATTGATTTGAATAGCTTTTTCAATAAAAGTATTTAAACTATCATCCTTTTCAATAGTAATTAAAGCTCCAATTTGTCTTTTAGATAAATAGTCTACTGTACTACATAATTTAGAAATAATCTCTTGCTTCTCTTGTTGAGAAGAAAAAGAGTTATTGACTTTAGTATTAGTAAATAATTGCTCAAACTCATGACGAATTTCTTGGCTATAAACTATAATTAAACATCCAGCTGTCCAAAAAATCAATAAATTCAAAATAGTTTTAAGCAATGGGAAATTAAATAATATCGACAATATGTAAGCTACAATTAAAACAGAAAGTAAAATATAAAACTTTGCTTGTTTAATTTTCTTAGCAATTAATCTAAATATAAAATAAAGAATTACTCCAAATAAGACCACATCAATGATCAAACGAATTATTCCACTTGTACTAAAGTTATCAACATATTCCAAAAAATTATTTTTAAAAACATCAAACATATTAATTACCTTCTTTATGCAAAATCATATTTATTTTTGTTTTTCTTTCTTCATCAACTTCTTGTTTACTCAACAAGTATTCAATTATGCGAATATCTTTTTCATCAATGGCATAATCAATAGGCAAATTATTGATTTCATCAAGTAAAAGAATATCCGCCTTTTGTTCAACTAAATATTTTACAATTTCTAAATTTCCTGTTATAACGGCTAAATGCAAAGGTGTTTGCTCTAACTCTGATCCATTATTAATATCACAATGATATTTTATTAAAGAGCGAATGAAATCTTTTTTCCCTTTAATAACAGCCAAATGAATAGGAGCATCTCCAGAATCATTGGCTAAATCAGGATTAACTCCAGCTTCAAGAAAAATATTAAACAAACGCAAATCATTAAGTCTTAAAGCCAAATGCAATAAAGTATTTCCATTATATCCTTGAGTATTAATATCAATATCTTCTTCTTTCATTTTGTTTAAATTATTATGAATATAAAAATATCTTTTAGGATCTTCTCTAACACTTTTAACAAAATCGTTGAAGATTTTCTTACTTCCTCTTTTGTTCATATTTACCCTTTCGCAATTCCAAAGCCAACAATTCCATATCATTAACTAGATAATTTTTAGTAATAACTTGGATACTCCAATTGTTTTTCAAATAACTGATATAAACATCTCGATATGTGTTTAAAGTTTCGCTTGTTGAAGAGTTGCCCCAAAGAACCAAAATAGCTGCCATCTTTTCTTCACTTTCTGTTCTAAAGATTAAATTATTGCGATCAACATATGCTACACTCTTATTAACAGTTAAACAATTGCTGAAATCTTTCATTATTACATTATCATTCTTTTCATTAAAAATCTTATTATGAGAATTTAATACCATAATAAAAGCATTAAAGAACTTATAATCATTTTCTTGATTGATTAATGATTTTCTATCATAAACAACTACTTTTTCTTTGCATAAAAGCAAATATGAAATCAAGTTATCACTTATATAATCTATATCAATATCATAATAATCTTCAAAATCAATAATGTTATAATCAGCATTATATAAGTAACCTTCATTTAAATCACATATATTAATCTTGTTCATTAGAAAAGCAATGATTTCATCATGATTTACCTTTTTGCTTGTAAAGTAACTAGCAATTTCTTCATACATTGCTCTTTGCTTTTTAATTCCTTTAGTAAAGTAATTAATTGAAACATTTTTATTTTTTAAATATAAATTATATATATATCCAATATGATCTGTTTCAACAATCTCCATACCAACATTTTCATGGTATTCATTCTTAATCAAACCATTTAGTTCTTGGAAATGTTTTAATAAATTCTTAGGAACAGGTAAATAGCGATAATCCAAAAGAATAGAAGCATAGTTTCTTGTTCTTGATATTAAACTATTAGAAATGGAAGCATGCAATTGATATTCACCAGCAACAATTACTTGATTGCCATTGATGAAATCACCATATTCATTAGCTGCAAGTAAATGAGCATCATCTATTAATATCAAATCAAAAGCATTATAATCTAAGTAAAGATTAGCAATATCAGTGGATGTTAAAAAGACTCTAATGCTACCATCATTTTTAGCAATATATCCTTGATAATCTAAATTCTTAATACCTTCAAAGTTAGTTTTATTGCTATCTCTTTGAATACTAGATATAATTACATTTTCATTAATCTTAATTAAAGCACTTTCTAAATCAATAACTTCTCCTAATTTTTGAATAATCAATTCGCGATTGCGTAGTTCAGGATTATTCTCTAAATATATACTTTCTACACATTTAAAATAAGTATATTTAAAATTGTCCACTAAATTAGTACTATCACCATCATTAATTATATAATTAATTAATTTCTTGAGTTTGTATTTGTCTAAAACGGCAATACTTTTAGTAATAGTAAGATATACGGATAATTCATCTTCCGAATTAGCTAATTTGTCTAGATGTTCAATACAATTGACAAAAGTTGAATAGTAGTAAAGAGATACACCATCTTTAAATATTCGACAGTACAACTTGAATATCTCATTTAGCTCTTCGGTCTCTTTTCGACAAACCTCCATATGACTAATTAATTCACTATTTATATCTTTGTCTAAAGCTTTAATATAACCATCGCGTTTAAAGCACTTATAGAAATCTTTAAACATTTGCATAATTCTTGATATTAAAGTAATATCAGTTTTTTCTTCTTGGTAAAGTTTACCATATAACAATAAATATCTTTGATTGTTAAGCAAGCGACTCTTAATATCATTTTTAACTTTCAAATAATTTTGAAGTTGTAAATAATTTTCTGCCGTTACATAGTCTAAATCTTTATTCTTAACAATATTTTTCATTCTATCGTTAGAAGCATAGAGATTCTTAATATAATCAACAGCCACATCAATATCTTTAACTTTAGAAGAAAAATGAGTTTTATTAAAAGGTATTCCGTATGTTTCTAAAACTGAACATAAATCTTCTAATTCATAATAAGATTTTTTAAAATTACTTAAAGTACGAATGATTCTTGTTGAATCGTCTTTAAAGTTATTATCTTTATCAGTTATTTTATATAAAAACTTAACTACGTTTGTAGAAATATTCTTTTTAACATTGCTAATAAAATCTTTTAAACTCTTTAAGCGCTCAATTGCTTTATTATCAGGAGAATATTTTTCCTTAATAATATCAAAGAAATCTTCTTTCTTTTGCTTTGTTGTATTTAAGTCACTAAAATATTTTGTAATGTCATGAACAACTTCTTCCAAATGATTGCTACCTAAACGTTTCTTTAAAGTCACAGTGATACGATTGTTTTCCTTTTTTTCCTCTAAAGAAAGATTAGAATATTCATCAATGGTTTTCTTTAATTCCTTCCAGTTGTTATCAGAAAATTTCGGATGTTTGTTTTGGAAATCATCAATACCTTTATTAGCACTATCAATGCTATTGATACAATCAACTAACTTTTGATACATTACTTCATATTGATTTCCTGTAACAATATTAATCAATCGACGAGAAATATTATTTTCGTTTAAAAAGTCAGCAAGTTTTAGTATTTCATTAATAGCTTCATCATCATCGTGGAAATTCCATCCAGCAAAGCTTTCGATTGCAAAAACATCTTTTTCATAATTATCTTTTTGATATAATCCTCGATTAATACGAGCTGTAATATTATTTCGATTTTCTAAAAGATGATTAATATTATCCAAGTCATCACTATTATAAAAACTACCCAATAAAAACTTTACTTCATCATCAATTGAAAGAGTTTCTAAATTGGCAAATTTGTGACTTAAATTATAATCTACTTCTTGATATGTATAGATATCATTTTTCAATTCTTTGTATTCATTTTCCGCAGCTTCGAAATTTTTCAACTTATTTTCTTTCCAAGAATCAGGAATATATTCAATATTTAAATTTTCAATATTATAAATTATATTTTTTAAGCGACCATAATCATTTATATTGGCTAATAAATATTTATCTTGAAGGATTCTTCTTTCCTCTTCTAGGACTTCAAAACATCTCTTTATATTATTAACTAAAGTAATAATTTGATCAGATGAAGAAATAGCATTGATTGTTGGGATAACTCTCCATACACTCTCTTTAAATGTTGGAATCTTAGTTAAGGCATCTTGAATAATCTCCAAGTTTTTGATTATATCTTCATATTCATGCTTGTATATATTGCTTAAAACATCAATATCTAAAAAATGAGGTTTCTTTTGGGACAACAAAATTAATTCATTAACAACCTCAATATAGCGGTGGTCAAGAATTCTTCCACTCATTTTTTCTTCATAATTTTTTATATAATCATAATCTTCTTTTAGTTTATCATAATCAATTTCATCGTTATTATAATCTAAATAATTCATTTCCTTTTCTTTTAATAGACTATTAAAAGGATGTGAAAAATTGGCTACACATCGAGCTAATCCTTTACTTGCCATAAACTTTTCAACATCTTCCAAAGTTTCTTTCATGTTAGATATATAAAGGACCTTTTTATTTTGATATATAGCATTGATTAAGATATTCTTCATTGTT
>CANQJU010000090.1 GCA_947624315.1 uncultured Bacilli bacterium
AGCGACATCTTCAATAGATACTTTAACAGAGATTGAAATTCAAAAAGTTTTTGAGGAAATGATGAAAGGCAAAACAAGTTTTATTATTGCCCATCGTCTTTCAACAATCCTCAATGCTGATTGCATATTAGTTATGAGAGATGGAAATGTTATTGAAATTGGTAATCATAAAGAATTGATGGAAAAGAAAGGATTCTATTATAATTTATATAATAGTCAATTTGAAAATTAGGAGTTTTTATGAAAAAAGTATTAGAAATTAAAGATATTGGTAAAACATTTACTTTAAGTAAAAAACAACAAAAATTAGAAAAAACAAAAACAAATAAAAAAGTTGCTGTTGATCATTTATCATTTGATGCTTATGAGGGAGAAATATTTGGTTTATTGGGTCCAAATGGCGCTGGTAAAACAACAACTTTAAGAATTATTTCTACTCTAATTAAAGCTGACTATGGTGATGTTTTAGTCGATGGCAAAAGTGTCAAAAATGAAGCAGGAGAAGTGCGCAAAAAAATAGGCTTTTTGACTAGTGAATTAAAGCTTGAAGATTTTTTCACTCCCAATTATTTATTTGATTTCTTTAGTACTCTTCATGGTATTTCTTTAGAAGAAAAAGAAAAACAAAAGAAGAAACTTTTTGATCGCTTTGGTATTGGTGAGTTTGCGGAAGTGAAAGTTGCTAACCTTTCAACAGGAATGAAACAAAAATTATCACTGGCTATTTCTTTGGTTCACAATCCCAATATTATTATATTTGATGAACCAACTAATGGATTAGATGTAATTACCGCTAAAGTTGTTACTGACTTTTTAAAAGAACTAAGAAGTGAAGGAAAAACTATTATTATTTCTACTCACATTTTTAGTTTGGTTGAAAAGATTTGTGATAGAGTTGGTATCATTATTAATGGACACATGGTTGCATGCGATGATTTAAAAACAATGACTGCTGAAAAGAATTTAGAAGATGTTTTCTTTGATATATATTCACAAGAAGTAGGTGATAAATAATGAAAAATGTTTTAACAATCGTAAAAAAAGAATTAACAAGATTCTTTAAAGATAAAAGATTATTAATCACTACTTTGATTTTACCGGCTGTATTGATTTATGTTTTATATAGCTTTATGGGAACAGCTATTTTTAGTCAACTTAATAATAGTGATGAATATGTTCCTTTAGTATATGTTAATGATATTCCTAATTCTATTGATAATTTATTAACAACTTCGGAAATAAAGTTGGAAAAGAAATCATATTCACTTGAAGAAATTGAAGCAATAAAAGAACAAATAACTAATCAAGAAGCAGATTTATTATTGATTTTCTCTGATGATTTTGATCAAATGGTTGCTGAATATCAAACTGGTTTAGGAGATGCTCCTTATATTTTAATGTATTATAATTCTGGTAATACTTCATCATATACAATATATCAAACTTTAGAAAGTTTGTTTAATAGTTACGAAAGTATTATTGCTAATAAATTTGATATTAATATGCAAAATGATAAATTTGATTTGGTTACTGATGAGAATGTAAGTTCTATGATCTTTTCAATGATTTTACCATTCTTGATTTTGACTTTCTTATTTTCTGCTTGCATGTCTGTTGCTCCCGAATCAATTTCTGGGGAAAAAGAAAGAGGAACTATTGCTACTTTATTAGTAACTCCTATTAAACGCAGTGAATTAGCGATTGGAAAAATTATAAGTTTAAGCATTATTGCAATATTAAGTGCTATTAGTAGCTTTATTGGTGTTGTTACCTCAATCCCTAAATTGCTTGGTGGTTTGGGAGAAGATATAAGTGTAAGTGCAAGTGTATATGCCTTTAAAGATTATTTATTATTGCTTTTAATAATTATGACAACAGTTTTAGTTATTATTAGTATTATGGCCATATTATCATCACTTGCTAAAAGTGTAAAAGAAGCTACAACTATTATTTCACCATTAATGATTATTGTTATGTTAGTTGGTATAACTTCAATGTTTGGAAATGTTAATAGCAACTTGTTTGTATATCTTATTCCTATTTATAATAGTATACAAGCTATGGGAAGTATTTTATCATTTAATATATCCTATATTAATATTTTAGTAACTATTGTTAGTAATGTATGTTATTCATTGCTATTCATTTATTTCTTAACAAAAATATTTAATAGTGAGAAGATAATGTTTACAAGGTGAAATAATGTTTAAAAAGTTTTGTAGTTATTATAAACCACACATGAAACTATTTTTAATTGATATGCTATGTGCTTTAATTGTATCAATTTGTAATTTGTTTTATCCGGTAATTACTAAATCCATAATTAACGATTATGTTCCTAATCGCAAATTACAACTATTAATTGTTTGGTGTGTAGTATTATTAATTATTTATATAATTAAAGCCTTGTTAAATTTTGTTATTCAATATTGGGGGCATATTGTTGGTGTTAGAATTCAAGGTGACATGCGCAAGGAACTTTTTACGCATTTAGAGAAATTACCATTTTCATATTTTGACGAAAATAAAACAGGAACTATAATGAGTAGAATTATCAATGATTTAATGGACATTGCTGAACTTGCTCACCATGGGCCTGAAGATATTTTCTTATCACTAGTTACATTAATTGGTGCATGTATATTGATGGTAATTACTGTTAATCCTTGGCTTGCTTTAATTGTTTTTGCGGTTATTCCTTTTATTGTTTTATATGCAGTATTGACAAGAAGAGGTATGCAAAAAGCTTGGAAAAAAATGCGAGAAGAAACAGGAGTAATTAATGCGCAAGTTGAAAGCAGTGTTAGTGGCATTCGCGTTTCTAAAGCATATACAGCTAGTGATATAGAAATTGAAAAATTTGACAAATCCAATGAAGACTTTCAAAAAGCTCGAGGAGAAGCATATAAACATATGGGAATTTTTAATTCAGGTATGGGCTTCTTTGTCGATTTTTTGTATTTGTTAGTATTATTTTGCGGAGGAATATTTTTTTACAAAAAGATAATTGATACTGGCGAGTTTACCGCCTATATCTTATATATTACTATGATTATTAATCCGATAAGAACTCTAACCGCTATTTTTGAACAAATTCAAAGTGGAATGACAGGTTTTGCTCGTTTCCAAGAAATATTAGATGTTCCTGTTGAAGAAGAAAGAGATGAGGCTATCGAAATGCCTGAGTTTAGTAAAGATATTGTCTTTAATGATGTTTCTTTTAAATATGTAAAGGATAATGAAAATGATATTTTAAACCATATATCTTTTGACATTAAAAAAGGAGAAACTATTGCTTTAGTTGGTCCTACGGGAAGTGGCAAAACAACAATTTGTCATTTACTTCCTCGTTTTTATGAAATTGATGAAGGTAGTATTTCTATTGATGGAGAAGATATTCGCGATTTTACTAGAGAATCATTGCGAAAGCAAATTGGAATTGTTGCTCAAGATGTCTTTTTGTTTGCGGGAACAATATATGATAATATTATCTATGGCAATTTAAACGCTAGCAAAGAAGAAGTTATTGAAGCCAGTAAAAGAGCTAATATTTATGATTTTATTATGAGTTTACCTGAAGGCTTTGATACTTATGTTGGTGAAAGAGGAGTAAAATTATCAGGTGGACAAAAGCAAAGAATATCAATTGCTCGAGCCTTTTTAAAGAATCCTCCAATCCTTATTTTAGATGAAGCTACTAGTGCTTTAGATAATGTTACAGAAATGCAAATTCAAAAAGCATTAGAAGAGTTAAGCACAGGAAGAACGACTATTGTTGTTGCTCATCGCTTATCAACTGTTAAAAATGCTAATAAGATAATTGTTATTAGTCAAACGGGAATTGATGAAATGGGAACTCATGATGAACTTATAGCATTAAATGGAGTGTATGCTAATTTATATCAATACCAATTTAAGTAATATATTGTATGGGAAAAATCATCATTTTGTTTTTATGCAAAACGCTTGATTTTAAAGGACGTTTATGGTAAAATATCTATGATTTTTGTTAGACCATATAAAATAAAAATTAATATAATAAAAGAAAAGGAGAATATTGAATATGGAAACATATGGAATTGAAAAACTTGGAATTATTGCTCCTAAAGCTGTTTACCGCAATCTAACACCTGCTCAATTAACAGAAGCAGCATTACGTCGTGGTGAAGCTACATTGAGTAATACTGGTGCTTTAGTTGTTACAACTGGTAAGTACACTGGTCGTTCACCTAAGGACAAATTCATCGTTGATACTAAAGGTGTTCATGATGAAATTGCATGGGGCAAAGTAAATGTTCCTATTACAAAAGAAAAATTTGATGCAATTAAAGGCAAAGTTGCTGCTTATTTACAAGGACGCGAAGTATTTATTTTTGATGGCTTTGCTGGTGCTGATAAGAAGTACACTAAGAAGTTCCGTGT
Source organism: uncultured Bacilli bacterium (assembly GCA_947624315.1). GTDB lineage: Bacteria > Bacillota_I > Bacilli_A > ML615J-28 > CAG-698 > Tener-01. Next base: position 4,423 of record CANQJU010000090.1, read on the forward strand.
TATTAACGAACTTGCTAGTCAAAACTTATTTATTCATCAATTATTAATTCGTCCTAATGCTGAAGAATTAGCATCTTATGGTGAAGCTGATTACACAATCCTTTGTGCTCCAGGCTTCAAATGCGATCCAAAATTAGATGGTGTTAATAGTGAAGCTGCTATTATGATTGATTACGAAGCTCATTTAATCGTTATTTGTGGTTCTCAATATTCTGGTGAAATTAAGAAGAGTGTTTTCTCAACAATGAACTACGTTTTAACAAAAGAAAATGTTCTTCCAATGCACTGCTCAGCAAATATGGATCCTGAAACTGGCGAAACTGCTGTTTTCTTCGGATTATCTGGAACTGGTAAAACAACATTATCTGCTGACCCTGCTCGTAAATTAATTGGTGATGATGAACATGGTTGGTCACCTGATGGTGTATTTAACATCGAAGGTGGATGCTATGCTAAATGTATCAACCTTTCAAAAGAAAACGAACCTGATATTTATAATGCTATAAAATTTGGTT
>CANQJU010000091.1 GCA_947624315.1 uncultured Bacilli bacterium
GTAAGAGTAATTGTAGCCTTACCAGCATTAACAGCAACTAATTTTCCATCGCTATCAACAGAAATAATATCAGGATTGCTTGTTGAGAAAAGAATAGTTTTAAAGAATGCATCATCAGGAACAACCTTTGCCTTAAGTGCTAATTCATCACCTTTAGTCATTTCTGTAGGCATATTATCAACAGTTAAATCAGTTACAGGATTTTCATCTTCCCATTTAGCTTTTAATTTAACAGTTCCAAGTCCAGTAATAGAATCAAGTTTTTCAACTAATTCACCACTTTCATCAAACCATCCTAAGAATTTACTACCTAATCTTGATGGAGTAGGTAAACCTTTATATTGGAAACTCTTAATAGTTAAAACATAATTTTCAATTTCAGGTCTATAGAAATTAGTAGGACATTTATTTGTTTCAGTAATTGTTTCAACATCTTTAGTAAAGATAACAATGTCACCAACTTCTAATTGTTGAGTTAAAGCATGTAATGAACGATAGTTTTGATGAGATGAAGAAATTGAAATTAAATATTTAGCTCCATCAGGCCATGAAGAACCACCAGACATTAAAATCTTAACAATTTCATAACAGCCAGTGTCAGGGTTTTGACCAATATAAATTCTATCAGAGAATGTTGCACCTGGATCTTTGCTTCTTTCAGTAAGAAAAACTTGACGGCTATAACCATTGGCAGCATCCCAATAACCATTAGTTTGATTGTAATCTGTTAAATCTAAAGAAACTACTGCTTGTTGGGCAGCGTATAATTCAGGAGAAACACCACCATCATAATCTAATATAATTTGATCAGGTTCTTTTTCAACTTTAATTTCGAATTCAACTCTTATTCCATTATAAGTAGCATAAATTGTTACTTGACCAGAAGAAATACCAGTAACTAAACCAGTTGCACTTACAGAAGCACGACGAGTATTGCTTGATGCCCATACAGCTTCAACTTCTTCGCCATCAAGAGTTAATTTGAATTGATATTCTTTATCAATATAAACAGTTGATTCACCAATAATCTTTAATTCAGGTTTATTTGATACTGCAATACTAACGCTTGCAGTTTTGCCATCAGCTTTAACATTAATTGTAGCACTACCTTCACTAACACCAGTTACTTTACCAGTTTGATCAACTGTTGCTACTTCTGGAGTTGCACTTTCCCATTCAAATTGACCAGTATATCCCCATAAAGAAGCACTAAGTTCAATTGATTCACCAACAAAAACTGTTGAAGGACCAGTAATAGCAATTTGTGCATCTGCGCTAACAGTTACATCAACACTTGCTTCAACATCACCGCATTTAGCAGTAATTTTAGCACTACCAGCACTAACGCCAGTTACTTTACCAGTCTGATCAACTGTTGCAACAGCTGTATTATTACTAGACCATGCAACTGTTCCGGTTAAGTTCTTTAATTCAGCCTTTAATTCTGTTGTTTGGCCAACAGCAAGAGTTGTTGTACCAGTAATAGTAAGAGTAGGCTTAAGGGAAACTTTAACATCAAGTTCAACCTTTATATCAGGATAATCTTTTAAAGATAATGTTACCTTTGTTTGACCAGCAGACAATGCTGTTAAAAGTCCATTTTCAACTTTAACAATAGTTGAATCGGCAACATCGTAATTAACTAAATCATTACCTGTTAGATTTTCAATTATTGGATTGATTTTATATGTATCACCTACATATAATTCAATGCTTTTCACTTCCAAATCTAACGTTGGATCTTTTTGCTTTTTATCGCAGCCAATACATAAAACGGCAATGACAAAAATCATTAAAAATGAAAAAATTTTTTTCACGTCTTCTTCCTCCTTTTTTCTAGACATGATAGCCTACAATTTTATGTAAGCATTTTCAACATAAATATTTTACCACACACCCCCCATAAATATCAAGTATAATCTTATTTTTTTTGCAATAAAAAAATCTTCTCTATAAAAAATTTAGAGAAGATTTTATTTCTATTTATTTTCTTGCATTAAAATTTTATAAATTCGATACAAAATATAAAGCGTCGCTTTTAAACGAACTTGATTTCTTGTACCTCTAAAAATATTGTGTTCACAAATAGTTTGTTTAGGAGTTTTTATACAATAATAAACTAATCCAACTGGTTTAGTGTCACTACCTCCCGATGGACCGGCAATTCCACTCACACTAACACAGACATCACTATTAGTTAGCTTTTTTAATCCATCAGCCATTTCTAAAACAACTTCATTGCTAACCACACCATATTTATTAATTGTATCAGGACTAACATTTAAATATTTGCTCTTACATTCATTGCTATATGTTACAAGACTTTCATTTATTATACTACTACTTCCATTGACATTAATGATTGTTGAAGCGAGCATACCACCAGTACAACTTTCAGCAAAACTAATATGGAAGTTCATGTCTTTCAAAGTCTTAACAACAACTTCTTCAATTTCTTCATTGCTTTCACTAGTAATATATTTATCCATTAATTGACGAAATTCATTTACAGCCTCATTAAAATACTCGCAATATTTTTTTAAAGCAGTTATTTGATAACGAACTTTTCCCATACTAGCATAAGGAGCAATATAAATATTTTTATTTTGATATTTTTTAAAATATTCTTCTAAATAATCTTCAGCGTCACTTTCACCAATTCCCATAACAATAAATTCATGAATCAAGAATTCTTCATCCATCAACTTTTTTAAATATGGTTCAACTCCATTGGTATACATTGGTTTTAATTCATGAGGAGGACCAACTAAGAAAATAACAGATTTACCATTTTTTTCTAAAATTCCTCCCATAGCCGTTCCACATTCATTATCAAGTAAAATGGCTTCTTGAGGAAAATATGCCTGTTTAATATTTGAATGAGCATATTCTTTACCAAAATAATTTTCAAGTGTTTTTACAGCTTCTTCTCTAATTACTAAATCGAATCCAAAAGTTTTACAAATCACTTCTTTGGTAAAATCATCATGAGTTGGACCCAATCCTCCAGTTGTAATTAAAACATCATAGGAGCTTTTTATAAACTCTTTAATTTCATTTGTTAGCATAAATTCATCATCACCAACAACTACAGTTTTAACAACATCAAGACCAATTTTTTCTAGTTGTTGAGAAAGATAGGAAGTATTAGTATTTAAAACTCGTCCACTTAAAACTTCATTACCAACACTTAAAATAACTGCTTTCATTTTATTTACTCCTTTTATACATTAAATCTAAATAAAACGATATCTCCATCTTTAAAAACATAATCTTTGCCTTCTGAACGCATTTTGCCAGCTTCTTTGGCTTTTTGCAATCCACCATATTGCATAAAGTCATCATAGCTTATAACTTCTGCTCTAATAAATCCTTTTTCAAAATCACTATGAATTATACCCGCACATTCAGGGGCTTTCATTCCTTTTTTGAATGTCCAAGCTCGACACTCTTTTTCCCCAGCAGTAAAATATGTAGCTAGACCCAATAAATCATAACTCTTCTTAACTAATTGATCTAAACCACTTTCTTCAATTCCTAAATCATCTAAGAACATTGCTCTATCTTCTTCTGGTAAATCGGAAATTTCTTCTTCGATTTGAGCACTTATTTTAACAACTTCTGTATTTGTTTTTTTAGCATATTCTTTAACTTTTAAAATCATTTCATTATCGGTTTTAATTTCATTTTCACCAACATTTAAAACATAAATCATTGGTTTCAAAGTTAAAAAGTTATAGTTTTTAATCAATTCCAATTGCTCTTTAGTAAAAGGCAAATCTCTTAAAGCCTTTCCAGCACTTAAGGCATCTTTTGCCATCATTAATATTTTATATTCTACTTCAGCATCTTTATCAACTTTTAATTGAGCCTTCTTTTCAATTTTTGGTAGTCTTTTTTCGATAACCTCTAAATCGGCAAATGTCAATTCTAAGTTTATTGTTTCAATATCATTAATGGGATCAATAACTCCATTAACATGAATTACATCACTATCAGTAAAACATCTAACAACATGACAAATTGCATCTACTTCGCGAATGTTTGCTAAAAACTGATTTCCTAATCCTTCACCTAATGAAGCACCTTTAACTAATCCAGCAATATCTGTAAAAGAAAATGATGTATATACAACATTTCGTGGCTTTACAATTTGCACAATATTTTCTAATCGTTTATCTCTTATTTCCACAAACCCCACATTGGGTTCGATTGTGGCAAAAGGATAGTTTGCGCTTAAGGCTTTTGATTTAGTAATAGCATTAAATAATGTTGATTTCCCAACATTAGGTAATCCGATTATTCCTGCTGTTAATCCCATATTTATTAAATAGCCAAATTATTAATTTGACTTCTCCTTTCTTTTTATAATTTATTACCTCAATATTTTAACATATTTTATTATTATTTTCAATTCATTTATAGTTAATAAAAATCTTTATTTTCTTTAAATTATTTTTAAATATTAAGTATGAAAAATAAAATTTTGTTTCAAAATAATAGCAAAGGAGAAAAATAATGGAAAAAGATTATATACAAACTGTTGTTGAAAATGATTATTTGCGTGCTAGAAAATATATTGGTATATGTAATGAAAAACGATTAGACAAAATATTAATTTACGGGACTAATGCCTTAGATTTTATAAATTCATTTGCCTCAAAAAAGATTGAAAGCACTTCTTTTAAAGCTGGATTTACTTTATTGATGTATCGAAAAAAATTATTAGACGAAGTTTTAATAATAAAATTAAGTGCCTTAAGATATTTAATTTTGGGTGAAAACTTAGAAAAAACTTTAAAAATCTTAAATAAAAACAAACGAAAATTTCCTCTTATAACTATAAATTTATCAACTGATAAATACACAATTTTTTCATTTCATGGTGATAAATGTATAGAATATTTTAATACTATTGAT
>CANQJU010000092.1 GCA_947624315.1 uncultured Bacilli bacterium
TTAAAAAATTGTGGGTTAAAATATCCACAATTTTCTTTTTTTGCATTTAACAAAAATATAATTTGTCAACGTTCTGACTCAGTACATTTGTACTGAGTTTATTTTTTATTTGATATATATAATGTAATTATAAGCATCACTTATTGCATAATAATAATCAGAACTGATATTAAATTCTTTAGCAATATCGTTACATATTTTAACAGCTGATTCATTAGCGTGGGAAGCAATATATTCTTGCAAATATACAAATTGGTTGTAAGTAATAACATATCTAACAGTACCTTTTTGATTTAGCACTAAACATGATGGTGTTCCATCGTTTCCACAATCTCCAGATATTTCGGTAATGCCATATGTTTGATATGATGCACCATCTAATTCTTGATTTTCTGAAGTTTTTGCTTCATTGATTGATACATAATAATCAAATATTTTCATTTCTTCACTAGAAATATTTTGTGCACCATTACTAGCTTCACCCACCATACCACCTGCTTCTTGGTTTTCACCTAACATGTTGTCCTCTGGCAGTTTAGCTTCACCTTTAGTATGAAAATTATTCATACCAGCAGAAACAACTATTATCCCACAAATTATTACTAAACAAGCTGTTTGAATAGATCTAAAAATAAATTTCATTTTATGTTCACTGCGATATAATACAGCAAATTCTTTTTCATCAGCAATTGGTTTGATTTTTTCTAAAACATTAGGAATATCATAATTCTCTTCTTTAATTTGTTTTTTAAAATCTTTTATTTTCATTTATTCAGAGCTCCTTTTTTATTTTTGATAAAGCTTTTTTATACATAAAGAAAACAGTACTTAAAGGAATATCTAAAATAGCTGCTATATCTTTAAATTTGTAGTTTAGGACAATATGATACATGATTATATCTTTTTCCTCACCATCTAATATATTCATGGCCTGTTCTAATAATGTATTGCGATTATCATTTGATGTGAACATATACTCATCTTCAACACCATCAACTAAAATTTCTTTCTTCTTGCGATTATAGAAATTAATAGCATGATTTCTAGCTATTGTACATATCCAAGCTGAGAAATTAGTACCCAGTTTATAGGAAGAAAGATTGTTAATAGCTTTGATATATACTTCTTGCATTAAATCTTCAATTGTTGACTTATCTTTTATAATTTTAGCAATTGTTAAGTAAACAGCTTTTTGAGTTTCTTGGTATATTTCATCAAATATTTCTTTTTCTCCTAAAAGATATCGCTCAACACATTTTTCTAATTCCTTAGCAGTCACGAGCATTCCTTTCTATTTGTTCAATAATAAAACAAATTAAATGTTTATTTTTCTAATACTTTTTTAAAATATTTTGCCACAAAATAAAATCCTAAATCAGTTAAATGCACATTATCAACAGTTTCTTCATAATGGAATGGTTTTAATATTTTCTCTCCATCAACAAAAGTTACTTGCTTTTCAAACTTTTTACATATTTGTTTATGCAAATTTTTGTGTTTCTTTAGTGATTTATTTAAGAAATCATTTACATTTTCATATGGATGTGGATAATGGCTTAAAACATATATTTGAATTTGAGGATTTTTTTCTAAAATAATTTTAATAAAGTTTTCTAGTTTTTCTTTAGTTCTTTCATAAGTATTATTTGATTCTGATTCAATTATAAGGTATTTTAGATTAGATATATTTGCAATATCATTAGCAACCTCATAATCTAAATGAGCATTTCCAGAAAATCCTAGATTATAAACTTCGTATTTCTTTAACATTCTTTCTAAAATGCTAGAATAATTCATTCCAGGGCGAGTAGCACATCCGCCTTGTGAAATTGATGTACCATAGCACACTATATTTTCATCTTTGATTTCTTCACCTTTTTCTAAAGTAGAATCCATATCAAGTCCAATTTCTAAATCAAGTAAAGCAATATATAAAGGTAGATACAAGCGGAACAAACGTTTCTTTTTGTCCATATTATTGATCATTGTGATTTCATATTGATCTTTATTAATTTTAGTGGTTGTGAGAAATGAAAACTCTCCATCATCTTTTTGAAAGTATAAATCTAGCCCACATTGCCCACAAGCACTCATATGAGCCATATAAGCATTTGATGAATTTTTAACTCTTAACTGAATTGATGTTGAATCCGTGATAAAAGAAACATATGCACCTGATGGATGCATTGAAAGATTTTTTAAGTTTTCGCGCGTTTCTAGTGAATCACGTAAGCGATGAAAGTTGTGATTTTCCTTAATCCAATATAAACCATGAATTATAAATGGTTCATCTAAAGCGTTAGTCCAAAGGAATTGACTATTAGTTTTTTGATAGTCATCCATATTTTTGTCAATTTTTTTAATGTCCATGTTTGTCACCCCATATATATTATACACTTTTTACCAGCGAAAAAAAATAAAAAAATTTGAAAAAAGTGTTGCAATTTGTCGAATTATATAATATAATATACCTGCAGTTGAAAAACTGTACTTATCCCCTACATAAAGCAGTGAATAATTAATTTTATTCACAAACATCCCCTTCCTAAAGTAGAGTGTCTCGTAAGAGGCACTCTATTACATTATAGAGACATTTTTCAGGCTTTTATATATTAATTTATCTTTTAAATTTATGCAAATAATGATATAATTAAATTAGCATATATGAAATAATTAAAGAGAGGTAAAAAATGAAAAAAAGCTTATTATTTATTTTATTTATTTCGCTATTTATTTTTGGATGCAAAAAAGAACAAAGCCAAAGAGATGTGTTAAATGAATTTATAAAAAACTATCAATATGTTCAAGAAGATGGTGAACAAATAATTTTTCCTGAAGAAACTAATTATAAGGGGCATGTGATTAAATTAGAATGGTCTTTAAGTGAAGACATTTTAGATGAAAATGGATATTTAATTCATGGCGTTGTTGAAAAAAGAGCACAAGTAACTCTTAAAGCTACTTTAGGTGAATATACACAAAGAATGGTTGTTGGAATAATCGTAAGTAAAGCTAAAGAGGTTGATTCTGAGACTGTAGCTTTATTTCAAAGATTTAAAGAAAACAATAATATTAAGGTATTAGAAGATGAAAATCTATTTAAAGCATCATTTCCTAAAGAAGTGGAATTTGAGGGAAAGACCTTTAAATTAGATTGGCAATTAGATAAAAAATATTTCCAAGAAGATGGAACTATTATTCATCCTCAAGAAAAAACTAAAGTTAAAGTTGAAGCTATAGTAAGTTTAGGTAATTATCAAGAAACAATGGAACTTATTGAAGTGGAATTAATAAGTCAAGAAGATGTTATTGATTATGTTCATGAATCTTTAACTTTACCAAAAGAAATTAATGATGATATAGTATTACCAAAAGAATTAATGGGACTAGAAATTGAATGGTTAGTAAGTGATGAAAAAGTATTAGATAGCAATGGAAAATGCTATTATGTTGAAAAGGCTAAAACTGTTACATTAACAGCTGCTTTTACTTATTTAGATGCTTGCGTATTATATGATTATGAGATAGTTGTTAATCCTTATCCTGTTAATAAGAGATTAGAACTTGCCATGGCAGAAATTGATATTCCTTCGAGAGTATTTGAAAAATTAGATTTGAAAGAAACATATTCATATGGAGTTTCTGCTAGTTGGGAATCAAGTAGAGAAGATGTAATAAGTACAAGTGGGGAAGTTTTCTTACAAGATGTTAGTGTTGAAGTTATTTTAAAAGTTAAATTATATATAGGAGAAGAATTTATGGAAAAAGCTTTTACAGTGGAAACTGGTGTTAATCTAGAAAAAGAACTAAAAACTCATTTTATTGTTGATAGAGCTTCAGATATGCAAGAAACTAATATGAACAATTTAGTAGTTAAAGATGGTAAAATGCAACTTGCTGATGGTGCGATTTATGGATATTATAATTCTGATATCTATAATACTTTATCATTTGATGAACTTGTTGGTTCATGGGCAGCTACAAGCTCACCTAATGCTACATGTGAACTATTAGTAAAGATTAAAGTTGATGATGTTTGGAGCGTATATTATACATATGGTATTTGGGGATTGGGTGGAAGCAATTTATACTATAATCAAAACGATACTAATTCTCATAGTAAAATGAGCGTTGATGAAGTTTTAACAACCGATGGCAAACTTGCTACAGCCTTCCAATATCGTTTAATTTTAAGAAGAACTAATAAGGATGTTGAATCAGCTAAGGTTTCTTTAGTATCTGTTTCATTAGATATTCCTGGTTATAAATATGATGTAGATGTTAGCAACTTACCTTCATTTGTTGATTACGATGTGCCAAAAGTTAATCAAAATGTTGTTCCTGTAATCGGTGATGTTATTTGTAGCGCCACTACAACAACAATGCTTTTAAAATATAAGGGATTTAATTTCGCTGACAAAGATCAATATGAAAATAGATATATTGCTGGATTAGTTGCTGATAGAGGACATAATTCTCCAACATACGGTAACTGGGTTTACAATACAGCAGTTTTAGGAGCATTTGGTCTAGATGCATATGTTAAGAGATTATATTCTTGGGAGGAATTAAAATGGCACTTAGCTAATGTTGGTCCTGTTGGCGCAAGCATAAGCGGTGATGCTATTTTGTATAAAACTGGCGGACATTTAATTGTGGCTCGTGGATATCGTGAAGTAGATGGAAAAACTTATGTCATTTGTAATGATCCAAATATTAATGAAAGATTTGGTAATGATAAAGATGGCAACCCATACTTTGTATATTATGAATTCCCACTAGAAACATTTATGAACTTCTGGCGTGGAGTTATTTACGTTGTTGAATAAGCAAGCAGAATTTTTGTTAGTTTGTAAATGATGTGAGACTAAAAAGATATAAATAAATATTAGGATTTGATATAATTAATTAAACCTTTT
>CANQJU010000093.1 GCA_947624315.1 uncultured Bacilli bacterium
ATAAATCAAAGAATAAACCTGAGTGGATGGTTATGGATGTAATTCCAGTATTACCACCTGACTTAAGACCGATGGTTCCTCTTGATGGTGGACGTTTTGCCACAACCGATTTAAATGATTTATATAGACGTATTTTAACTCGTAATAATCGTTTACGCCTTCATTATGAAAGACGTGCCCCTAATTTAATTATTAAAAATGAAAAACGTTTATTACAAGAAGCAGTAGATGCTTTAATTGATAATGGTAAGAAAAATAAAAAAGTTGTTGTTGAAAAGAACAGACCACTTAAATCATTATCTGATTTATTAAGAGGCAAACAAGGACGTTTCCGTCAAAACTTATTAGGAAAACGTGTTGACTATTCAGGACGTAGTGTTATTTGCGTTGGCCCTGATTTACAAATGTATCAATGCGGTATTCCAAGAGAAATGGGTCTAATTTTATTTAAACCATTTATAATTAATGCTATTATAAATAAAAATTATGATTCTCAAGATGGAACAAATCCTAAAATTAGTGTTAAAACAGCTAAAGAAATGATTGAAGCTGGCGATCCAATTGCGATGACAGAATTAGAAAGAATTGTTGTTGAACATCCTGTTTTATTGAATCGTGCTCCAACATTGCATAGATTAGGTATTCAAGCTTTCGAACCAAAACTTGTTGAAGGAAAAGCTATTCGTTTGCATCCATTAGTATGTACAGCATTCAATGCAGACTTCGATGGTGACCAAATGGCTGTCCATTTACCTTTATCAGAAGAGGCTCAAGCTGAAGCTAGATTATTAATGTTAGCTTCAAAGAATATTTTGGCTCCAAAAGATGGTAAACCAATTGTTACACCATCACAAGATATGGTTTTGGGTAACTATTATCTAACAATTGAAGATGCTAATGATCCTCGTGAAGGTCGTGTTTTCAAAGATGTCAATGAAGTAGAAATGGCTTATGAAAATGATGAAATTAGTTTCCATACACGTTTTGCTATTCCTACAAAAGCTTTAGTTAATTGCTATTTTACTGAAGAGCAAAAAGATAAATATTTAATAGCAACATATGGTAAGATCATTTTTAATACTATTTTCCCAATAGCTGAAAATGAAGAAGATAAGGTTCCTTTTGTTAAAGAAGCTGAAGTAACAAACATTACAGAGAAAACACCAGATATTTATTTTGTTGATAAAAAAGTAAATATCAAAGAAGCTATCAAAAAGATACCTTGTCCTCATCCATTCAAAAAGAAATTCTTATCTGTAGTTATTGCTGAAGTATTCAAGAAATTCAAACTTGCAGAAACTTCTAAGACTCTTGATAAGATGAAAGATTTAGGATTTAAGTATTCTACTGTTTCTGGTATCACTGTATCTATTTCTGATATTAATGTTATCGGAACAAAAGAAGAAAAACTTAAAAATGCTGAAGAGCAAGTTAAAGTTTATGATAATTTCTATAATCTTGGATTGCTTACAGCTAAAGAAAGAAGTAACAAAGTTATTGGCGTATGGCAAGATGTAAAGAGTGACTTAGAGGAAGATATTAAAGAAGAAGTTAATAAAAATTATATAACAAATCATATTTATATGATGAGTGACTCTGGTGCTCGTGGTAATATTGCCAACTTCGTACAACTTTCAGGTATGCGTGGATTGATGGCAAAACCTAATGGTGAAAGCATGGATATTCCAATTCGTTCATCATTTAAAGAAGGTTTAACAATGTCTGAGTTCTTCATTTCAACTCATGGTGCTCGTAAAGGTTCTACAGATACAGCTTTAAAAACTGCTGAATCTGGTTACTTAACAAGACGTTTAGTTGATGTAAGTCAAGATGTAATTGTTACTGAAGAAGATTGTCATACTGATAAAGGAATGAAAGTAACAACTTTATATAATGATGATGGTACAGTAATTGTTCCTCTAGAAGATAGAATCAGAGGTCGTTTTACTAACAAACCAATTTATCATCCAGTTACTAAAGAATTAATCCTTGATAAAAATCAATTTATTTCTAATTTAATGGCTGAAAAAATTGTTAAATTAGGAGTTCAAGAAGTTTATATTAGAACACTATTAACATGTAATTGTCGAAATGGTGTTTGTGTTAAATGTTATGGTAGTGATTTGTCAACAGGTGAAATTGTTGAAAAAGGTGAAGTTGTTGGTGTTATTGCTGCCCAATCAATTGGTGAACCTGGTACACAATTGACAATGAGAACATTCCATAGTGGTGGAGTTGCTGGTGATGATATCACTCAAGGTTTACCACGTATTCAAGAATTGTTCGAAGCTCGTCCTCCAAAAGGTAAAGCTATTATCTCTGAAATCGATGGTAAAGTCGAAAAGATTGAACCTGTTAAAGACAATCGTTTTGAGGTTGTTATTAAACATAAAAATGTTGATGAAAGAAAGACTTATTTGACTGATAGTGGTAAAATGCCAATTGTCAGTGAAGGAGACGAAATTAAAGCTGGTGACAAGATAACTGAAGGCTTAATACATCCTAAAGAACTATTAAAAGCATCAACTGTTGAAGCTGTTGAAAATTATATTTTGAAAGAAGTTCAAAAAGTATATCGTTCTCAAGGTGTTGAAATTTCTGATAAACATATTGAAATTATTATTAAGCAAATGTTGAGAAAAGTAATTGTTCTTAACGAAGGAGATACTGATTTATTACCTGGATCACATATTTCTAAGAGTGAACTATACAATTATGTTTTAGATTGTATTAAGAATGGTAAAAAACCTCCAGTTGTTAAATCAATATTATTAGGTATTACACGTGCTTCCTTGAAATCAGATTCATTCTTATCTGCAGCTTCCTTCCAAGAAACAACAAGAGTTTTAACAGAAGCAGCTATTCGTGGAAAACGTGATACTTTAGAAGGATTAAAAGAAAATATCATTATTGGTGGTTTGATTCCTGCGGGAACTGGACTTGCCTTTGCTGATATTGAAGAAGTCACTGATAGTGAAGATGAATAATTTTTAAACCCTATCCTATCAGATAGGGTTTTTTTGAACTTATAGAATAAGGAGAATAAGATTAATGTTTGGAAGAAGATCAGATGGTAAAAAAATAAAATCATTACATCCAATAGCAAAAATTATACCTCATATTATGAGCTCTCGTCATGATTCTCAAAATTTATTTAAGTACGAAGTACTATGTGATCCAATCGATGAATTTATTGCTGAGCAAAGGGAAAATGATGTTTCTTTAACATATATGCATGTTATTATTGCCGCAATCATTCGACTATTTGCTTTAAGACCTCAATTGAATAGGTTTGTTATGAATGGCCGAGTATATAAAAGAAATAATATATGTGTATCATATGTTGTTAAAAAATCATTAAGGGATGATGTTGCTGAAACTACAGTCAAGTTAGAATTTACTGGTAAAGAAAATATTTATGAAATAAAAGAAAAGATTGATGAAAGCATAATTAAAAATTCCAATAAAAAAGCTACAAACAACACTGATAAAACGGCAAAGTTTTTTACAAGTGTTCCCAATGGTTTAATAAAGTTTGCAGTTGGATTTGTTAAATGGTTGGATAAACATTCTATGCTTCCTAAAAAGATTATAAAAGTTAGTCCATTTCATACTAGTTTCTTTATAACAAATCTTAAATCTATTAAAACAGATTATATTTATCATCATTTATATGATTTTGGTACAACAGGATTATTTGTTTCAATGGGAAAAGAAGCTTTAAAACCTGTAGTTAATAAAGAAAAACAAATTGTTCCTGGAAAAGTAATGACTTTAGGTATAACAACTGATGAAAGATTTTGTGATGGTTTTTACTATGCCAATTCATTAAGATTATTAAAAAGAATATTTGAAAATTTAAATGAACTAACAAAGAATTTAGAAAAAATACAAGAAGATGTTGATTAAAAGTGTGGTGGTTATTAATTATATATGTATCTGCAGTTAATTTTAATTGTTGTTTTAACATTTGTTAATGCTTTTTTTGCTTCAGCAGAATTAGCAGTTTTATCAGTAAATCGAAGTAAAATAAAAAGATTGGCTAGCGAAGGTAATTCTCGTGCCAAAGCAGTTGATAAATTATGTGAAAATGAGACAAAATTCCTTTCTACTATTCAAGTTGGAATAACTTTAGCGGGATTCTTCTCAAGTGCAACCGCAGCTGTTTCATTATCTGATGATTTAGGAAATTTATTTGTTAAAATTGGAATTCCTTATACATATGGAAAAGATATTGCTATGGTTTTAGTTACTTTGATTTTATCATATTTTACTTTAGTATTTGGTGAACTTTTTCCTAAAAGAATAGCTTTAAAGAATCCTGAAAGGATTGCTATGGGTTCTGCCAAAATTCTTTTGGTTGTAAAATTTATTGCAACTCCTTTTGTTAAACTATTATCAGGATCATGTAATCTTCTTGTTAAAATATTTAGAATTGACAAGAATGGAGAAGAAAAAGTTTCTAATGAAGATATTATTGATGTTGTTTCCTCAGGAGTAGAAGATGGAACAGTAGACGAAGAAAAACAAAGAATTATAGAGTCAACTTTGAAATTTAGTCAATTGACAGCAACTGATATTATGACTCCTCGTGTTGATGTTTTTATGATTGATATTAATGATGATCCTAAACAAAACATCGAATTGATTTTAAATGAAAAATACACACGAATTCCTGTTTTTAGTGATAGTCGAGATAATATTATAGGATGTGTTCACATGAAAGATATTATTGAAGAAGCTAAAAAAAATGGTTTCAATAATATTGATTTTAAAAAAATATTGCGTGAACCTTTCTTTGTCAGAGATTTAATTAAGGCTAATATTTTGTTTGATAAAATGCAAGCAAATAAACAGCAAATTGCCTTTTTAATGGATGAATTTGGTGG
>CANQJU010000094.1 GCA_947624315.1 uncultured Bacilli bacterium
TCTTCTAAAGGAACTTCATATAATTCGCTAGCTGTTTGACTATGGAAATCAACATTATTATTAAAACTTTCGCGCATTTTCTCATCTTTAGATAATTCAGCTAAAACACGCAATTCCACTTGAGAATAATCAGATGTTAATATTTTTCCATTGGGAAAACGAGAAACAAATATCTCACGAATAACTTGCCCAACTTCTGTTCTAATAGGCATATTTTGAATATTTGGTTCAACTGATGATAAGCGCCCTGTTTGTGTTAAGGCTTGTTTATATAAAGGATGAATAAAATTATTGCTATCGCATACTTCTTTTAAGCCATTAACATAAGTAGATAAAAGTTTAGTATAAGCTCGATAATCTAAAACCTTTTGAGCAATAGGGAAATCTTTGGCTAACTTTTCTAACACTTCACTGCTTGTTGAATAACCTGTTTTATTCTTCTTTCCATGAGGAAGATGAAGTTTATCAAAAAGAATATCTCCTAATTGTTTAAAAGAATTAATATTAAATTCTTCCATAGCAATTTCATATATTTCTTGAGCAATTTCATTAGCATTGTTAGAAAAAACAACACCAATATCATCTAACTTCTTTAAATCAACCTTTAAACCATTTTGTTCCATATTAGCTAAAACTTCGGATAAAGAAAGTTCAATGTTAAACAAAAACATCAATTCGTTTTCTTGAAGAGTATTTAAAATATCTTGATAATGTTCATTTAAAAACATAGCTTTTTTCAAACTATATTCTTGATAGATATTATCAATTGGTATACTCATTTTCGTATTAGCTCCATAAATAGTATCATAAAAAGGAATATTATTAGTTTGAAAATTGCTAGCTACTTGATGAAAATCATCATCAGCATAACTAGGATTAATCAAATAACTAGCAAGGAGTAAATCAAAATCAACTCCCTTTAAGTTAATATTTAATCTTTTTAGCAAAAAGTATAACATCTTATAATCAAATGTTCTCTTATGATAGTTATTATTCTCTAAATATTCTTTTAAAAGAAGAGAATTAATGATCTCATCTTTTTTAAAGAAATAGCAACCATCATTAACTAATAAACCAATTCCTAAGAATTCTCCAGTATAATAATTGCTTTTAAAAACTTCCCCAATTATAACACCATCACTAAAGCTTTCCTTGGTGAATAATGAACTATCTTTAATATTAATTTTTTCTTCTTTTGTTTCGACTATATCATTTTTTTCCAATCTTTTTAGTAAACTCTTAAATTCATATTTAGTAAAGAAACTAACCAATTTTTCATAATCAAAAGGTCCTCTTTTTAATTCTTCTTTGCTATAACCGATATTAGCATCTTTTTTAAGGGTTGCTAAAAACTTGCACTTATAAGCAACTTCTTTTCCATTGATAAATAATTCTTGAGTTTTACCTTTTAGTTCATCAATATGATTATAAATTTCTTCTAAGCTTCCGTATTGATTGATCAACTTAATAGCTGTTTTTTCTCCGATTCCTTTTATTCCCGGTAAGTTATCAGATGTATCACCTACTAATCCCTTATAATCTAATATTTGTAAAGGATTAAATCCCATTTTTTCATAAAAATTATCAACAGTGTAAACATCTAATTCACCAACGCCTTTTTTGGTTAAACAAACATTAATTTTAGGGCTAACAAGTTGTAATAAATCTTTATCACCGGTAATAACATCAATATCATCAATCCCATTATTTAATAGTTTACTAGCACTAGCAATTAAATCATCAGCTTCATAATCAAAATCTTCGCGACGTTTAATGTTAATGATATCTAAATATTCCTTAATAATAGGTATTTGCATTCTTAATTCATCAGGTAATGCTTTACGAGTTCCTTTGTATTCAGCATACATTTGATGGCGAAATGTCTTTTTCCCCGCATCAAAAGCCACAAATACATATTCATAATTATCTTCTAATAGTTTAGTTAACATATTGCAAAAGCCAAAAAGGGCATTTGTATAAACTCCATCTTGAGTTTTCATCAAGTTTCCGGTATAAGAAGTTGCATAGTATGACCTAAACATTAAACTATTTCCATCAATTAAAGCTATTTTACTCATATCATTCACCTTTTTAATATTTTATCATATTTTTTGAAAAATTAACATATAAATTTATTTTTGTATCATAATAAGTTTATGAAAAAATATTTGTCTTTATTGATATTGTCATTTTTTATTCTGTCTTCTTTAGTTTTAATGGCCTCTTTTAAAGAAGAAAAAACAGATGATTATTTTTTGTTTTTACAAGGTACTAATTTTAGTAGTGAAGAAATAGATTACATCTATAATAATATTAATTATGATGATTTACTACCTTATTTGGACTATCAAACCTTTAATCCATATTTATTTTATGAATATGAAAAAGTAAGAATAGAAAATAACTTTACTTACCTAAAAGCCTTAAACACTATTAATAATCCTCATTATTATGATTTTTATCTTTCTCCTCAAAATGTTATTTTTAAAGATTCTTATTTAATGCTCGTCAATAAATGTTTCTATTTGGATAGCAGTTTTATCCCTAATGATTTAGTTTGTTTAAAAGATACAAATATCAACTATATTAAAAGGGAAGATGAAATAATGCAAGGAGATAAAACAATGCTTGCACATTTTGATAGTTTAATAAAGGATGCTAAAAAAGAGGGCTATGATTTATGGGTTTTTTCGTGTTACCGAAGTTTTGAAAAACAATTATATTTATATTATGAAGTAAATAATCAAAATGATAAAACAGTCGCTCGAGCTGGTTTTTCTGAACATCAAACAGGATTATCAATCGACGTTTCCACAAAGCAATATGGTTTAACCAATTATTTTAAAGAAAGTGATGAATATAAATGGCTAATAGAAAATGCTCATAAATATGGATTTATTTTAAGGTATCCTGAAGGAAAAGAAAATATCACTGGATATAGCTATGAATCATGGCACTTTAGGTTTGTTGGTGTGGAATATGCAACTATTATATATAATCAAGGAATCACTTTAGAAGAATATCTATTGGATAATTGGGAGATTAAATAAACACATTTTTTCATTTAGCATAAAATAAATAAGAAAGGAGGACATATGAAAAACTTTGCTTATCGAAATAATGAATTTATACAACCAATATCTCCATGTAAAAGTTGGCGACCATGTTCTAATAACAATTCCTTTAATAAAAATGATGATCGCTTTGGAGGATTTTTATTGCCATTTATAACTGGTGCGGTTGTTAGTGCTCCCTTTTGGTTTGTAGCGGGTAATAATAAGGCCCAATATCAAAATCAACAATATCCTGTGTACTATCCATATCAAACATATCCACAATCTTCACCAATGTATTATCCATATCCGCCTTATCCTTATAGATAAATAAAAATAGCGCCTAAACGCTATTTTTTTTCAATAATAAATTTATCACAAAGAGCAGCTAAAGCTCCGCCAATTAATGGAGCAATAATAAAAATCCAAACTTGTTTTAAAGCCTCTCCTCCTTGGATAATAGCTACTCCAAAAGACCTAGCGGGATTTACAGATGTTCCTGTTAGACCAATTCCTAATAAATGCACCAAAACTAAAGCTCCACCAATAACTAATCCGGAAATGCCTTTATCTTCTTTTCTTTTAGTAACATTAATTATAGTAATAACAAAAACGAATGTTAAAATGATTTCAACCATCATAGCAATAACATATGCAGTTACATCCTTTTTATAAGTTATACCTTCTTTAAATAAAATGAGATTTTGCATCATATTTGCTCCTAAATTATCGCGACTACGAATAAACAAATATAAAAGCAATCCTCCAAGTAATCCTCCTAATAATTGTGAAGCAATATATAAAGCAAAATCACTAAAACTTATTTCCTTTTTTATTAGCATAGCTAGTGTTACTGCGGGATTTAAATGACATCCACTTATATTAGAAGTAACATAGTACATACACATAACTACTAAGCCAAAAGCTAAAGAAGTAGCAACAGTATTTCCATTAGTATAAACGGCTACTCCACATCCAAATAAAACAATAAAAAGAGTCCCTAACATTTCCCAAAAATATTTTTTCAAATTTTTCATAATAGCAATTCCTTTCTTTAAATATATTATTTTCCATTTTTTCCAATTTATACCTTATTTTTCAAATAAACAGGCATTTCTTATTTTTTTATTTGACTTTTATGTGCATTAGATGTATAATATTTAGTGAATTTAATACATATATATTAAATTTGGAGATATTTGGAAATATTAATTAAGAAAAAAAGTTTAATAATATATATAAAGGAATGTTTTTTATGAAAAAATTTGGGTTATTTATTTTACTAGTTATATCGATGTGTTTCTTAACAGCATGTAAATCATGTAACAATTCCCAAAACAGTGTAACAGTATATGAATGCACTGAATGGAGAATTAGTGAAGGAACATCAGCAATTGATATTCTAAAAGGTGAAGATGATGGTAAAACTTTTGAATATTATCGCTTATACTTCTATACAAATGGATCATTTAGATTAGTTTTTAAACTTGCTGATGGTACTATTGAAAGAAAAACAGGAACTTATGTTAGAAAAGTTGTTAAAGGCGATAATGAAGAAGAAATAACTCAACTTCATTTAACATATTATTCATATCCAGAAGAAAGACAAGATTTATTTGGTGCTGTTATTTATACAGTCAGTGATGATAGCAACACTTTATCAAGACGTCAATCTCAACAATGGCCTAATGGTGGTCCACAAACAATTGTTCGTCAAGTATTTGAAAAAATAAAAGCATAGGGTTTACCGTAGTTCCCATAGGGAATTTAGGTAAGTCGCCGCTCAAAGAGAATTAGGCGTGGCGTGAAGCCACGCCTTTT
>CANQJU010000095.1 GCA_947624315.1 uncultured Bacilli bacterium
CATTCCTTTGGCCATTTTTTCAACACCTAATGCTAAAACAATTGTAACAACTGTGGCTAATCCCTCAGGAATTGCAGCTACTGCTAAAGCAACAGCTGTTTTAAATGATTCTAATGTTTCAACCCCTGATAACATTTCCATAGCAAAAACAATAATACAAATAATTATAGAAATGATACCTATAACTTTTCCTACAAACTCTAATTTGTGTTGAAGAGGTGTTAATGTATCGGTATGCTCATTAAGCATATTGGCAATCTTTCCAATTTCTGTTTTCATACCTACTTCAGTAACTAAAGCTTTGGCTTTACCATTTGTTACATAAGTTGAAGAAAACAACTTGTTCTTTTGATCTCCCAAACCACCTTCAGTAATTTCTTCATCAATAAAAACCTTATCAACTGCTACTGATTCGCCAGTTAAAGCTGATTCATCAACCTTTAAATTGCTACAATCAATAATACGACAATCAGCAGGTATAAAATCTCCAGCCTCAACTAAAACGATATCGCCAACAACAAGTTGACTTGACTCAACAACATCAAGATGACCATTTCTGATAACTTTAGAATTAGGACTAGACATTTTTTTCAAAGCATCAAGAGATTTTTCAGCTTTATTTTCTTGAAAAACTCCTAAAATAGCATTTATTATTACAACCACAAAAATTATCAAACTTTCAAACCATTCACTTGGTTCAACAATTATCGAAACAATTGCCGCTATTAATAAAATAATAATTAAAATGTCTTTAAATTGCCTTAAGAATTTAACAAATATACTTGTTTTTTTACCACTTTCAATTATATTATTTCCATATAATTGACGATTCTCATCAACAAAATTATCAGCTAAGCCATTTTTTAAATCACTATTATATTTTTTTATTAATTCATTAATATTCATCATACACCTCACAAATTAAAAGACCTTTTACAATGAAAAGGTCTTGTGGAATAAATAATAGTTCATTATCTAAAACAAAACCGTTATGTTGAAAACTAATTCAATCAAAATGGTTAAACTACTTCTTCTCTAATTTATTTGATTATATTTATTTTACCTATGATTGGTAATGGTTTTGTTTCCTCTTTACATACATTAACTACTCCAACAATTACAAAAGCCAATGTAAATATTGATTCAACAGCACCAATAATATATCCAATTATAGGAAGTATAAAAAATACTACGACAGAAAGCAAATTAAAAACTAATGAGAAAATAAATAAAACAATTCCTTGATTAACATGGAATCTAACAAATTTATTATTTTTATCGCATACTACTAAAGGCACAATAAATAAAAGTCCTAAATATGCTAAAATAGCTAATAAATTTATATTTTTATTAATTTCATTATTAATTTTTTCATTTTTTGCTTTTTTACATTCTTCACATAACTTTTGATCATCTGGAATTTCTTTCCCACAATTATTACAATACTTCATAAAACCGCCTCCATAAATATTATATCACAAAAATAAAATTAATAAATATTTTATTTTTAGTCAACTGATTTTAATGATTCAACCATTTTTACTTTTTTAGTAAGATAAGCAAAAATAGTATTAATTATAATGCTTACCCCGCATGTTAACAAAATAGTATATAAATATGTTAATCCATCAATATGATAAATATATGTTAACAATGGATTTTCATTAATACTTAATACAGCCTTTAACAATGGCATACCAAATAATAGACCTATTAAAGAACCTATTAATGTTGAAAAAAGTATTTCAAATGTTAAAGATGTTCCAATTTCAATACGATTAAATCCTAAAACTTTTAATGTGGCAATATCACGAGTTCTTTCATCAAAATTCAATAAAGCTAAATTATATAAAACAACAATAGCTAATAAAATAGCAAATATTTTAATAGTCATTGTCATAACTCTGATAGTTGATGTAATATTATCAAGTCTATCATGCAAACCTTGATTGCTAATCACCGAATCAATATTATTAATTTTTTTAACTTCATCTACTACCGAATCATAAACATCTCTATTTGTAGTTTTTAGCCATGCAGCATTAGGATGAAATTCAATATCGATATTTGTTTTAGAAATAAAAACACCTTGAGTAATACATAAATCAACAATTTTATTCACTTTACCATAATATGTATTATTGCCATATATTATTTCTACTTCATCACCTACTTTAGCATTTATTTCATCAGCAACTTTACTTGATAAAACAAAGCCTTCATTGCTATAATCAATATTAAAAATTTGACTATTATCTGGCAATAAAAACAAACTTGAAGAAATAATTTTATCCTTTTTTAGAGTTATTCCTAACTCTGAATATTCTTCAACAAGTTCAACTCCATCAATTTTACTAAGCGCTTCTTCTTTAGATACACTATCTTGATAACCAATAGAAATATCTGAAGTAATTAATTCATCAATTTCTAAATTTAAACCATAATTTAAGGTATTATCAATTCCAAATCCACAGACTAATAAAGCTGAGCATCCCATAAGTCCTAAAACCACCATCAATGTTCTACTAATTTTTCGACGCATATTTCTTAAAGCCATTCTAATAGTTAAAGGAATCTTATTAAATAGAGCTGTTTTTTCAAAGAAGATTTCTCGCATTTTTGCACTATTCTCTCCACGCAAACTTTCAGCAGGTTTTTTATGGATTTCTTCTTTACATACAAAATAACTAGTTAATACTCCAACAATTATTAAAATTAAAACGCTAAACAAATATTCGACTCTAAAAAATGATACTGAATATTGAGGTAATTGATATAAATATTTATATTTTGTATTCATTACTTTAGGAATAATTAATGGCCCTAAAACTATACCAATAATACTTCCTAATAAGCAAAGAGAAATAATAATACTCATATAATGATTTAAAATTTCTCTATTTGTATATCCGAAAGATTTCATTATACCAATATTCATCTTCTCTTTATTTATCAATTGTGAGATTGATGTTAATATAATTAATACTGCTACTAAATAAAATATAACAGGGAAAACATATAACATTTTTTTGGCCTGAATTACATCTGATTCAATAGAAATATTAGATGGCATATTTTTTCTTTCAGCAACATACAATAAATTATTGTTTTCTTTGCTTTCGTAATATTCATTTACTTTATCAATTATATCTGAGCAATTATCACATTTGATGACATATTGATTGTATAAAATATTTACAATACTATCAGTCAAGAATCCAGCCATACCTCTTATGGCATCTTTGAAGGCATCAATACCAACATATATCAAAGCATTTGAATACGTTGAATTGTCTAAAGCCTCAGGATGTATCATTGTGCCCGTAACTTGAAGTGAAAAAGTATAGGAAGAATACTCTATATCAAATGTGTCACCAATATTTATATTTCTTCTTTCCAAAAAGTTTTTATCAACTAAAACATCACTAGCATTATAATCCTTTGATACTTCTGTTGGGATATTTAATTTTGATCCTTCATCAAAAACAATTATATTTATTCCAACAGTTCCTGATTTAGCAATAAGATAAATTCGTTTTTCATATTCAAGATCTAAACTCTTTAAAAAATCTTCATCTTTAGAATCATTGCCAGAATAAGTAATAATCATATCACTCATATTAGTTTTTTCATAAACCATATTTAAGCGATCATCAAAATTTTTATAATTAGCATATATTCCTGTAAATAAAGTAACTGCTAAAGCGGCAATCAAAATAACTGAAAGATATTGGAGATAACTTGTACGAATTTCTCTTACAACTTTTTTCCTTAAGACTTTTACCATTCTATCTCATCGACCTCTTTAGGATTGTCAACTTTTATATTTTCAATTATTTTACCATCACTAAGTTTAATTACTCTATTAGCAATATATTGAATAGATGCATTATGAGTAACAATAATGACAATTTGTCCTTCATTTTTACTAATTTCTTTTAATAGTTTTATAATACTTTTACCAGTCTTACTATCTAGTGCTCCTGTAGGTTCATCGCACAAAAGTAAGCTTGGCTTTTTAACAATAGCTCGAGCAATAGATACTCTTTGTTGTTCTCCACCACTTAATTTAGATGGAAAATTACTCATTCGATTTTCTAAACCTACAAGTCGTAAAGCTTCTTTACTATCTAAGTGCTCTTTAACTGTTTGTTCAGATAACATTACATTTTCTAAAGCTGTTAAATTAGGCATTAAATTATAAAATTGAAAAACAAATCCTACTTTTTTTCTTCTAAAAAGTGATAATTCTCTATCATTCAATTTTGTGACATCTATATCATCAACATAATAACTACCTTTTGTGGCTTGATCCATTCCTCCAAGAATATTTAAAAGTGTTGACTTTCCAGCTCCACTAGCCCCAAGAACTACAACCAATTCTCCAGATGAAACTTCAAAATTCACATCATTTAAGGCTAAAACTTTTGTTTCTCCACTACCATATTCTTTAGTAATGTTCTTTAAAACAATTTTTGACATCTTCTCACCCAATATATCTTATAATAATGATTTATATAACTTCATTATATCTTCGATAGTTGGATCTTTAGGATTACCAGGACGGCAAGCATCATTATATGCAGATTCAGCTAAAAACTTTATATCTTCTTCTTTTACTATTTCTTTTAAATTGCTAGGAATGCCCACATCTTGAGCTAATTTTTTAACAGCATCAATAGCTGCTTGGCGGTATTCTTTAACAGTCATTTTTTCTGTATCTTTTACACCCATAGCTTTAGCAATATCACGATATTTTTCACCAGTTGCTTCCGCATTATATTCCATAACAGTTGGTAAAATTATCGCATTAGCAACTCCATGAGGAGTATCATACAAAGCTCCTAATGGATGAGCCATT
>CANQJU010000096.1 GCA_947624315.1 uncultured Bacilli bacterium
TCGAAAACTTTGATGATAATATTTTTAAAGGACTTATTATAAGTATTAGTGGAATTGTTACAAATTTTATATTGATTCTTTTAGCAAAATTCATAACTAATGATTATTACAAAACTATTTTTATAAGTTATAATCGATTAATGATTATTTTTAATCTGTTACCAATATATCCTCTTGATGGTTATCGTATTTTTGACTTTTTAGTATATGGGATAAAAAGAAACAGAAGATCGATAAATTTTATGATTATTGTTTCTTTATCTTTTTGCCTATTGCTAGGTATTTATAGTCTTTATATAAAAAGTTTAGGTTTAACCTTAATATTTATCTTTTTACTAATTCGCAATATATATTTTTATAAAAATTTAGATAGTGTATATTTAAAACGAATAATTAATCAAATTAAATGACTTTAATTATTTGCTTAAAAATGATATAATTTAAATGGTGAAAAATATGCAAGATAGTTGTAATGAAATAATTCTCAATAATCGAAGATATTATTATTCAGTCAAATATAAAAGAGTTAAAAGGTATCATCTTAGGATTTCAGCTTTAGGGGTTATTGAAATAACTGTACCAATGCGATCAAGTTCCTCTAAAATAAAAGAAGTACTTTTAATCAATAGTGATTGGATTCAAAAGACATTTAATAAAATATCTTTGAATAATCAAAACAACAATTTTAAGGAATTAATAAGTAAAAATGAAATTTTATTTCTAGGAAAAAATCGTAAAGCTATAATTAGTGATAATAATTTATATCAATATAATGACGATTATTTTTTTGTTTCTGAAAATTGGACTTATAAAAAAATATTTGCTATTTATCAAGATATTTTAATATCTTTATACAATCAAAAATGTAATAATATAGTTAATAAACCTAAATTGGTTATTAAACCTTTAAAGAGTAAATGGGGAGCATATTATTTAAAAAAACATTTGATTGTTTTGAATTTATATTTGCTTTTTTTTGATAAAGATATCATTAATTATGTTATTGACCATGAATTAACGCATATAAAGCATTTTGATCATAGCAAAGAGTTTTATATCGATTTATATAAAAGATGTCCTGATGCAGATAAATATCGCAAAATTTTGAAAGAAAAGACAACTTTTATTAATACTTTAATCACTCAAATTGGGTGATTTTTTTGCATACTATAAATCGTTTCAAAAAATTTGAATTTTTTTCAAACAAAAAGTCTTTTATTTTTTGAACAAAAGTGATAAAATTTTTTTGTCTATGGATTATTGATAGATAGTTAGGAGGGTTCTTTATGTTAACAAAAATTGAAAAATTTATCGGATTAATCAAAGACACAAATGAAGAAGAAGATTATTCAGCTTATACGCAAATAATCAAAAATGAACGGATTCGTCGCAATCAAACACTTGAGGAGATGGCAAAAGGAATTTGTAGCGTTAGTTATTTAAGCAAACTTGAAAACAATGTTATTAAACCTAGTGAATACTATGTTAAAGCCTTGCTTGAAAAGATCGATGTAGACTATGACGATGCAAGATTCAAAAATTATGATGTTGAACTTAATTTAGCAATCAATTATTATTTTTATGAACAATACGAAAAACTTCGCAATGTTTATAACAATATTAAAATTGATCATTATGATGCCCGTGTTTCTTTAATTCATTGTTTGTTAATGCTTGTTGATGGTAATTATAAGGGACTAAAGAAAGAAATGAGCAAATTGGATGAAATTAAAAATTCTTTGGTAGGAAGATCAACAATTGTTATTGTATATATTGCTTCTGAATATTATTTGCGATTATCACAATATACTCAAGCTTATTATTATTTGCAGTGTTTGGTTCCTCTTGAAATTTATTCATTTGAATTAAATTGTATGATTAATGAAGCTTGTATGGAATGTTGTTTACATTTAAACAAGATTGCGGAACTATATTATTTTTATAATAAGTTACAAGAAATGGATATTATTGGTTATCCGATAAATCGTAAATTGAAGATAACTTTGTTATCAAAAAGCAATGGTTGTGAATTTGAAGCCAAAGCAATTAATGAAGAGTTATATAATTTATTGAATAATGAAGCAAATTTATGTTATGGTAATCAAATAATATACTTGGTTTCTTTAGCTTATATGAAATTAAATGAATTTCAAAAAGCTATTGAGGTTATTGAACAATGCGATTACCAAAATAATCTTTGTTTAATGGCTGAACTTGGATATTGTTTAGATATATTAAATATAGTTGATAAAAAAGAGGATTTTGTTAGAAAAGCTCAACAAATTGAAAAGACTTTTGATAATGAAATGCACTATTTGATTGTTCAAATGTTTAAAATGAAATTTGAAAATGAAAGATCATATCAATTATATGAATATATTCGATATACAATTATGCCTTATATGAATACTCATCAACATGTTTTATATAATGAATATGTTGAAAAGATATATATTCAATTGTTAATTAAATTATCTAGATATAAAGATGCTGTTATTCAATTAGTAAATAATTAATATTTTAAGGAGAATGGTGTTAAATGAATTCTTTTTTTACAAATTTTAATCAATTACCTAACAATGAAATTATTACCAAAATGCGTGAAAAGGCGCAAACTGATAAAGTTCCTATTATTAATGACGATAGTTTAGCGCTATTACTCCTTTTAATAAGAGTCAAAAACGTTAAAAGAATTTTAGAAATTGGTACAGCTATTGGCTTTAGTAGCATTAATATGGCTTTAGTAAATAGCGATATTGAAATTGATACAATTGAGCGCAATGAGATAATGTATCAAGAAGCTCTAAAAAATGTTTCAAGTTGTAAGCTGAATAATCGAATTCATATACATTTTAATGATGCATTAGATAGAGATAATATTAAATTACTTGGTAGTTATGATTTGATTTTTATTGATGCTGCTAAAGCACAATATATTAAATTTTTTAATCTATATGAGGGAATGTTAAATGACAAGGGAATAATTGTCACTGATAATTTGATGTTTCATGGTTTAGTTAATAATAGTGAAACTATTCAAAGTAAAAGATTGCGAAATCTTGTTAAAAAGATAGAAGAATATAATGATTGGCTTTCTCATAATGATCATTATCATACATCCTTTTTAACAATAGGCGATGGAATTGCTGTGAGTGTGAAAATATGATTTGGGCTGATTATCGAAAAGGATTTAATTTAAATAGCTATAAAGGTGATGGGTTAATTATTCATTCCCAAGAATTTTCATGCTATAATAGTGAGGTTTATTCATTAAAGGAATTAAAAGATTTATCTGCAATAATTAAAGAGCATTCCTTAGAGGCTATTTTAGATATAGATTGTATATTAGAAGAAGATGATTTAGGATCATTAAATGCTTTTTTAAGTGATGTTTATAATGATTTTGATTATTTTATTTTTAGTGATATGGCTATTTTTTCATGGTTTGAAAAAAGGGATTTATTAGATAAACTTGTTTATAACCCTAAAACGCTTATTGCAAGTAGTGAAGATTTATCTTTTTATCAATCATTAGGCATTAAGGTTGTTTTGACTAATGAATTATCAGTTGAAGAGATTAATTGTATTGCTAGCAAAGGTAAAATATGTTTAGAGGTCTTTGGATATCATCAAATGTTTTATTCAAGACGAAGTTTATTGTCATTATATAAGAAATTCTTTGGCCTTAATAATAATCTTCAAAATAAGAAATTGTATTTAAAAGAAGAAATTCGCAATGATTTTTATCCTATATATGAATCAAATAAAGGTACATTTATTTATACTAACTATATATATTGTTTGTTTGAAGAATTGCTTGATTTGAAAAATAGTATTGATATTATGATAATTAATGGTATTTTTATTAGTGATAATCTTTATTTAGAAGTGATTGATATATACAATGAATTGTGTAATAATAATTCATTGCAATATGATAGATTAGAAAAATTATTTCCTAATCTTTCCAAAGGTTTTTTGAAAAACAAATCAGTTTTATTTAAGAGGGACGAAAATGAATAAGCGTGTCGAATTATTAGCTCCAGCTGGAGATTTAGAAAAATTAAAGATTGCCATTATTTATGGTGCTGATGCAGTATATATTGGTGGAAAACAATTTAGCTTAAGAGCTCGAGCTAGTAACTTTTCTTTAGAGGATATAGCTGAAGGAGTTAAATTTGCTAATAAATATAAGGCCAAGATATATGTAACAATGAATATAATTCCACATGATGAAGATTTTGAAGGACTAGAAGAATATTTAAAATCTTTGGAAGAAATAGGTGTCAAAGGAATAATTGTTTCCAGTTTATATATTGCTAAAGTGGCAAAGGAAGTGGCACCACATCTTGAACGCCATTTAAGTACACAAATGTCAGTAACTAATAGTGAATCGCTCAAATTTTACCAAAAAATGGGCTTTAGTCGCGTTGTTTTGGGAAGAGAGACATCTATTGATCAAATCAAAAAAATAAAGGAGAAAGCCAATATTGAGCTTGAAGTTTTTATTCATGGAGGAGCATGTGTATCTTATTCAGGTAGATGTATGCTTTCTAATCATTTGACCAATCGCGATGCTAATCGAGGTGGCTGCGCTCATTCATGTAGATGGAACTATGATTTATATGATGGAAATGAAAAAATAAATCAAGGATATTTTTTTAATATGGGATCTAAGGATCTTTGTGGGATAGATTATATTTATTCTTTACTTGATATTGGAGTTGCTTCCCTTAAAATTGAGGGAAGAATGAAATCTTTATATTATATTGCTACAGTTGTTCGTTGTTATCGCATGCTTATTGATAGTTATTATAATAATAAAGTCA
>CANQJU010000097.1 GCA_947624315.1 uncultured Bacilli bacterium
CACTGATAAGTTTTTTTATTTCTTCAACTAATTTTCTTATTTCTCTTATGAGAACAATTAGAAGAATCAATATAATAAATTCATCCATTATATCAACCTCCTTTCTTTAAAGGTACTTATCCCCACAAAGTCCAAAGGCATCAACAACTATCTACAAGCATATTATCCTATATTTATATAGCAAAATCAACTAAATTTTTTATTTTTCAAGTGATGTAAAAATCACTATTTTTTATTTATTCTTAATATCTTTTTTATCAATAAATTATGCTTTTTTTATAATTTAAATCAATTATTTATTGATAAATTTTCTTAATTAAATTAAAATATATAAATGAGGTGTAAAAATGGACAAATTATTAAAAATATTAGCTTTAGATGAGCGTGTTAGAGTATATATAGTAAATGATACTGAAACAACTAACGAAGCTATTAGGCGCCATGATTTATGGCCAAGTGCTGCTAGTGTTTTAGGCAAAACCATGGCTATTGGTTTAATGATGGGAGCCATGTTAAAGGGAGACGAGGCTTTAACAATCAAAATCGATGGCAATGGTCCCATTGGTATGGTATGTGTAGATAGCAATGCTAAAGGAGAAGTTAGAGGATATGTTGAGAGAAGTCATGTTAACTTTACTAATAAAAAAGGTTTAGATGATGTTTATACTTTGGGATATAATGGATATATTGATGTTATCAAAGATTTAAAGCTTAAAGATCTTTTCACATCAACTATTCCTTTAGAAACAGGTGATTTAGCTAAAGACTTTACATATTACTTTGCTAAAAGTGAGCAAACTCCATCACTAGTTGCTTTAGGTTCATTATTTGATGTTGATAATAAAGCTAAAGTATGTGGAGGAATAATAATCCAACTTCTTCCCAATGCATTAGATGAAGATATTACATATCTTGAAAGTAAACTCAATATTTTAAGCAAAATGAGTGAATTATTAAAAACATACAATAATCTTGAAGATATAATTAAATTAATCTTTAATGATGATTATAAAGTAATTGAAACAATGGATGTTGCTTTTAAGTGCCCTTGCACTAAAGATAAATTTGCAATTGGTCTTGCTTCTTTAGGCAAAGAGCAATTATTAGATATCTTAAATGTTGATAAGAAGGCTGAAGTTGTTTGTCATTATTGTGGGGAAAAGTATTTATATGATGAAAAAGATTTACAAGAAATAATCAAAGGAGTGAAGAAATAATGGAAGAAAACGGAAAGAAAATTTTAAATTTTGCTAAAGAAATATTAGAAATACCTAGTCCAATTGGTTATACAACTAATATTATTAATTTCTTAATGAGTGAATGTCAAAAAAGAAAATTAAAATGTGAAAGAATTAAAAATGGTAATTTAATAATTGATTACCCTGGACAAACAAATCAAACTTTAGCTTTAGCAGCTCATGTTGATACATTAGGGGCTATAGTTAGAAGTATTAGCAATGATGGAACATTAAAATTTAGTGTCTTAGGCGGTCCTATCCTTCCAACATACGATGGAGAATATTGTTATGTCATTGATAGAAGTGGAAAAGTCTTTACCGGTACTTTCCTTTCTAATGCACCTGCTGTTCATGTATATAAAGAGGCAAGAAGCTTACCAAGAAATGATGAAACAATGCATATTCGTTTAGATGAAGTTGTTAAAAGTAAACAAGATGTTTTAAATTTAGGAATAACAAATGGATCATTTGTTGTACCTGACCCAAAAACTGTAATAACTGAAAATAATTTTATTAAATCTCGTTTTCTTGATGATAAACTAAGTGTAGCAATTTTGTTTGGTTTAATTGATTACTTACAAGAAAATAAAATCACACCAAAACAAAACTTGAAATTCATTATTTCTACTCATGAAGAAATGGGATTTGGAATGAGTTATCTTCCAGAGGTTGATGAAGTAATAGCTGTTGATATGGGATGTATTGGTGAAGATTTGAGTTGCACAGAATATGATGTGTCAATTTGTGCTAAAGACCATGGAGGCCCATATAACTTTGAAATGACTAATAAGTTAATCAGCTTAGCTCAAGAGAATAAATTGAATTATGTCGTTGATATATATCCATTTTATTCATCTGATGTAACTGCAGCCTTAAAAGGCGGTAATAATGTTAAAGGAGCATTAATTGGCCCAGGAGTTCATGCTTCACATGGTATGGAAAGAAGTCATCTTAATGCTGTTGTTAATACTTTAAAACTATTAATAGCTTATGTTAAATAAAAACTACATTAATTAAATACTATCTAAAAAATATGGAGAAAGAAATGCCTTTATGGTAGCGTCTTTCTCTTTTTTTATTTTTTATACAATGCAATATATTTGAAATAATTAATAACATAAGTACTTTAAAGTTAGAATGATTTTTATAGGATAAAATAAAAAGGAGTCAAATTAAAATTATACTTATCATAAATAATATATTAAATATAACTTTCAATGACTCCTTTTTTATAGACAAATATTGTCATAGTTCTTTGCTACTTATAAGTAGCATATTATTTTATAAAAAATCCTGACAAATATCAGGATTTATATTTTTTTAATTTTTGGTATATCATACTAAGAGGTAAACCCATTACATTGTAATAATCTCCCTCAATTCTATCAATGAATTTAGCAAATATACCTTGAATAGCATAGGCACCAGCTTTATCATATGCTTCTGGTGTTTGTAAATACTCTTCAATTTCTTCATCACTCATACTATTTATATACACTTTAGATGAACATACAAAATTTTCGTATTCATTACCTTTCCCTAAATAAACTCCTGTATAAACATAATGAGAATTGTTTTGTAACATTTTAATCATTCTAAAAGCATCATCTTTATCTATAGGTTTTTCTAAAATTTGTCCATCACAAGCCACAACTGTATCAGCACATATAACTACATCAAAAGGAAATTGATTTTTAGTTGCTATTCCTTTTTTTAAAGCTGTTTTTAAAACATATTCACTAGGAGTTTTAAAATCCTTAATATCTTCTAAAACATTGGGATTATATACTTGTAAATCAACATCTAATAATTCAAGTATTTCTTTTCTTCTTGGTGATTTAGAGCCTAAAATAACAAGCATATTTCACCTAGCTTCAATTTTATCTAATTGTTCTTGTACCTTTTGGCATATTTGTTTACGAACACTTAAATCAGGAAATTTGCCATCAACTAATTCCTTAGCCCAAATAATAGCTCCGGTTGCTGGAGGGACAGTTAAAACAATTATATTGCAATCCTTTTTAGTAAACTCTTTAATCTTTTCTTTAAATGTTTGAATTAAAACGGGATGATCTCCTTTAACCCATACACTACCAGCCAAAACAATATCAACTGGTTCTTTAAAGTTTAAATGAGTGACACATCCACCAGCACTTCTTGCTAAATTAGTTGCCATTTCTTTCAAAAGATCAATTGCAACTTCATCATTTTTACGAGCGCATTCAAATACTTTAATTCCAATTTGAGGTAATTGTTTAATTTTTTTAGGCATTGTATCACTAATAGCTTCCATCATATAATATGGATCATTTATTTCTAAATAATCAAAAACAATAGGAGCTAAAATAGTCTTTTTACCAAAGCGATAATAAGAATCAAATACAGCTCTAATTGCTCTTCGTGAAAGCCAAGATCCTCCAGCTTCATCACCAACAATGGCTCCGATTCCACCTACTTGTAGATATGTACCATCTTCATCAATTCCTCCGGCTGATGTTCCTGTTCCATTAATTGAACAAACACCACTACCATTAATGCTTCCAGCTTTAATACCTAAAAAAGAATCATTTACAACTTTAAACTTTTTAAATCCTAATTTTTCAACAACTTCTTCTAACTTTTGTTTTTGATATGGTGTATCCACTCCTGCAAGCCCAAAGACAGCTGCATCAATATCATTAACAGTAATATTGTTTTTTTGAAAGAAAGTATCAAAGACTTCTTTCATAACTCGATAACTACCATTAAAACTATCACTTAATCCCTCATGAGAACAAGTTCCAGCGCGATAGAAATCAACAAAATTACCATCAGTATCAAATAGAAAGTAATCGGTTTTGGTATTTCCACCATCTACCCCAACAATATATTTTTTCATTTTAGTTTTCCTTTTTGAAAAATTGTGGCAAATGAGCTTTATGGGCTTCTTTTAATTCATCAAAGCAAGGTTTAGCCTTTTTATAATCACCAACTAATGGGTTAATTAATAAAGCACGCATTGCTTCATCCTCATCACCTGTTAAAGCAGCTTTAACAGCATGCTTTTCATAAGCTTTCATCATTTGCATATATTCTTTAATATGCTCATTTTGACAATTTGTTTTAATAACCTTAGCTCCATCCTTACCAATTCTTGCACATACTTCAACAGCATCATTATCAGCCATAAATGGAATTGCCCCATTATTCAAGCAGTTAACAACTTGAATATCATTGATATCATTGTAAATAGAATTTACTAAGTTAATTGCTACTTCACTATATCTAGCTCCTCCACGTTTACTTAATAACTCTGGTTTTGTATACAATTCACTATTAGAATAAATCTCTAACAATTGCTCTTCAATATCCATACATACTTCACCACGACACTTTTCAGCATGCATAGCTTTTTCCAATTGAGCATCGCGATAATAATAGTAAATTAAATAAGATGTAGGGATAGCTCCAACAGTTTTAATCAATTCATGAGAGAATGAGAATGCAGGAATGTTTTGCATAACTGCTCCATTCAAACCTTCATCAATAGCTTTTTGTAAGTAATCAATACCATCTTGGCGAATACCAGTAACCCAAG
>CANQJU010000098.1 GCA_947624315.1 uncultured Bacilli bacterium
GCATATTTTCTCTCCTTTCAGCAACCATCTTAATATTTAATAAATGCTTAACCCCAACATTTTCAGATACACTATTTCCACCCCATGAACCGCATCCCAAAGTAAGAGATGGAGTTAATTTAAAGTTATATAAATCACCAATACCACCAAAACTTGATGGAGTATTGACTAAAATACGACATGTTTTCATGCGATTACTAAATACATCTAACTTATCTTGCTCAGTAATTGTATTTAAATAAATTGAAGATGTGTGACCATAACCACCATCAGCAATTAATTTTTCCGCTTTCTGTAAAGCTTCTTCAAAAGAATTAACTTTATACATTGCTAAAACAGGTGATAATTTTTCATGAGAAAAAGCTTCACTTAAATCAGTGCTTTCAACCTCACCAATTAAAACCTTAGTATAACTAGGAACTTCAATACCTGATAATTGGGCAATTTTAACAGCTGTTTGTCCAACAATCTTGGCATTAACAGATCCATTAATAATTATTGTTTTTCTAACTTTATCTTTTTCTTCATCATTTAAAAAATAACAACCGCGTTTAGAAAATTCTTCTTTTGTCTTTTTATAAACTTCTTTCATAACAATAACAGATTGTTCAGAAGCGCAAATCATTCCATTATCAAAAGTCTTAGAATGAATGATGGAGTTGACAGCTAAAACGATATCAGCACCTTCAGTAATGATTGCAGGAGTATTACCACTACCAACACCTACAGCAGGCTTACCACTTGAATAAGCAGCTGTTACCATTCCTGGTCCACCAGTAGCTAAAATAATATCAGAATTTTTCATTAAAAAGTTTGTCATCTCAAGTGTTGGTACATCAATCCAATTGATAATTCCCTCAGGAGCACCAGCTTTAACTGCAGCTTCTAAAACAATTTTAGCTGCCGCAATAGTAGATTGTTTAGCACGAGGATGAGGACTAATAATAATTCCATTTCGAGTCTTTAAAGCTAATAATGTTTTAAATATGGCAGTTGATGTAGGATTAGTTGTAGGAATAACAGCAGCAATCAATCCGATTGGTTCAACAATTTTTTTAATGCCAAAAGCTTTATCTTCTTCAATTACTCCACATGTTTTTTCATAACGATATTTATTATAAATATATTCACTGGCATAATGATTTTTAATGACTTTGTCTTCAATAACTCCCATGCCAGTTTCATCAACAGCTAAATGAGCTAATGGAATACGGTTTTTATTAGCCGCAATTGCTGCAGCTTTAAAAATTTCATCTACTTGTTCTTGTGTATAAGTTGAAAATTTCTTTTGCGCAGCTCGCACATTATCCATTGCTTCTTTAAGCTTATCAACTGAATCAATTATCACATATTTATTGTCCATAATTTTCCTCCTTTGGAAAATACATTTAATTACCTATTTATATATATATTATACCATTTTTATTATTAATTTAAAACACTTATAATTAGTGAAAACGATATTTATTTAAAAATTGTCTTCTTTCTATAATTATAAGAAAAATATAAAAATATGTCAATAAAAAACGCCCTTTAAAAAGAGCGTTTAATAATCTTAATTTCCATTTTTAGCCATAATAATATCTTTGCTTTTCATTAAGCGGATAATATTACTTCTTTCATTATCCTCGAGTTTCATTGTAATGTAATGAATATTTTCTTGCATTTCTGGTATCATTACATATTCAATTGCATTAACTCTTCTTCGAGTTTTTTCAATTTCAGATGATAGCATATCACAAGCTTTTTCAATTTCTGCGAGTTCAATTAGTTTAGGCAAAAGTTTGGAAAGTCTTAAAACAGATTGATCTAATTCACTAGGTGTAAATGCAAAACCATAAGTTAAATCAATATGTTCATCTAATGAATATTCAAGTTTAGGAACATTTATATTCATAATTGTTTTATGTCCTAATTCTAAATCAATTTTACTAGAAGGAACAATTAATGATTCCATGATTCCTTGATAGCTCATTTTTAAACGAGCAGTTTGAAATATTTCACTAATTTCTGACATTTCCTTTTCAATCTCTAAACGCAAACTACGATTTGTATTAATGAGTTGCATAAATTGACGTACCATTTCATCTTGTTTGTCCTTTAACAATTTATGTCCTCTTAAAGCCGTAGATAATTGCTTTTTGATTCGCATCAATTCCATTCTTGTTGGATTGATATTTTGACTAGGCATAATTATTCACCATCTTTAGGAAAATACTTATCAATAAATTCTAAAGATATACGTTTTAATTCACTCTTTGGAAGAATTGATAATAACTTCCAACCTATATTTAAAGTCTCTTCAATGTCACGATTTGTTTCATTTCCTTGAGATACATATTCCTTTTCAAAAGCATCAGCGAATTTAGCATAAAGCTTATCCATATCAGATAAAGCTGCTTCACCTAAAATAACAGATAATTCTTTGGCTTCTTTTCCACGAGCATATGCAGAGAAAAGTTGGTTCATTGTTTGAGAATGATCTTCTCTTGTTTTTCCAACACCAATACCTTTATCCTTTAAACGACTTAATGATGGTAATACATCAATAGGAGGTAAGATTCCTTTCATGTATAATTCACGTGAAAGAATAATTTGTCCTTCAGTTATGTATCCAGTTAAATCGGGAATTGGATGGGTTTTATCATCTTCTGGCATTGTTAAGATAGGAATTTGTGTAATTGAGCCATTTTTTCCAACAATCCTACCAGCTCTTTCATATAATGAAGCTAAGTCAGTATACATATATCCGGGATAACCACGTCTTCCAGGAACTTCTTTTCTGGCTGCTGATACTTCACGTAAAGCTTCAGCGTAGTTAGTAATATCAGTTAAAATTACTAAAACATGCATACCTAATTCATATGCTAAATACTCAGCACAAGTAATAGCCATTCTTGGAGTAGCAATACGCTCTATAGCTGGGTCATTGGCTAAATTCATAAACAAAACAGAACGTTCAATTGAACCAGACTTTTTAAAATCTTCAATAAAGAAATTGGCTTCTTCAAATGTAATTCCAATAGCCGCAAATACAACAGCAAAGTCATCACTTGTTCCTCTTACTCTAGCTTGACGAGCAATTTGCGCAGCCAACTTAGCATGAGGTAAACCAGATCCTGAAAAGATAGGTAACTTTTGTCCACGAACTAAAGTATTTAATCCATCAATAGCACTAATTCCTGTTTGAATAAATTCTGATGGATAATCACGAGCAACCGGATTTAGAGGAGCTCCATTGATATCCATAGTTTTTTCTGGGATGATTTCCATGCCACCATCAATAGGTCTACCCATTCCATCAAATACTCTTCCTAAAATATTAGGAGCAAGTTTCAATTGAATTCCATGACCCAAAAAACTAGCTTTAGCCGTACTTATTTTTAATCCTTGAGAACTATTAAACAATTGTACTAGCGCTTTATCTTCATTTATTTCTAGAACTTTTCCAACACGTTCTTCTCCATTTTCTTGGCGGATGCGAACAAGTTCATCATATTTTACACCTTCAACATGTTCAACAAGCATTAGAGGACCAACTACTTCTCTTATTGTTTTATATTCTTTTAACATTACGATTCGTCTCCTCTCATAATTGTTTCAAACTCTGATGATATTTCTTGGAAAATAGCTTGACTCTCTTTATCAAAATCATCTTCTAAAATATATTTCATTCTTCCAATTTTTTCTAAAACATTCATAGAAGTTATTTTTTGATAAGCAACTTTTTCTTTTAAGGCTAATTTACCTTTTTCATACCATGTTAAAATGGCTTTTAAAATACCATATTGTTTATTAAGTGATGTGTAAGTATCAATTTCATGAAAGGCAATTTGATGCAAGTAATCTTCACGAATGCTTCGAGCACAATCTAAAGTCAAACGATCATTAAACTCTAAAGAATCAACACCAACTAAACGAACAATTTCATCTAATTGTGATTCTTCTTGCAATATTTTCAAAGCTTCACGAACTTGCTTGCTCCAATCAGGTTTAACATTTTCATCGAAATATTTTTCCAAATTATCAGAATATAATGAATAACTCTTAAGCCAATCAATAGCTGGGAAATGACGACGATAAGCAAGTTGTGAACTTAGTCCCCAGAATACTTTAACAATTCTTAAAGTAGCTTGAGATACAGGTTCAGATGTGTCACCACCTGGAGGAGAAACCGCACCGATAGCTGTGATTGCTCCCATTCTGCCCTCTCCACCTAAGCATTTAACCAATCCAGCTCTTTCATAGAACTCAGCTAAACGAGATGATAGATAAGCAGGATATCCTTCTTCACCAGGCATTTCTTCTAATCGTCCTGACATTTCTCGAAGAGCTTCAGCCCAACGAGATGTTGAATCGGCCATAATAGCAACTTTATATCCCATATCACGATAATATTCAGCAATTGTAATACCAGTATAAATAGAAGCCTCACGAGCAGCAACTGGCATATTAGATGTATTAGCAATTAACACTGTTCTTTTCATCAAAGACTTTCCTGTTTTAGGGTCTTTTAATTCTGGGAATTCACGTAATACATCAGTCATCTCATTACCACGTTCCCCACAACCGATATAAACAATTATATCAGCATCAGCCCATTTAGCCAATTGGTGTTGTACAACAGTTTTACCACTACCAAATGGTCCAGGAATAGCGGCAATTCCTCCAATTGCAATTGGAACTTGGGATACGATTTCAGAGCAACATATAGAA
>CANQJU010000099.1 GCA_947624315.1 uncultured Bacilli bacterium
GAAAATCGAAATATAATACTTTTTGTAATTTTTTATAGTTTTATTTAATAAATTTTTCCTTTATTAATAAAGCAAATATATCACTTCTAAAAAAGTTTCATATAGTTTAGGTATACTCACTTTAAATAAGTTGCTCTTTAATTTAAATGTTAACTTTTATTTTACTCATCAAATATAACATTTTTCATTTTGTCCTTGCAATTTATACTAAGTTGTGATATAATAAGCAAGGTAAAAGTTTAGAAATATATGGAGGTATAAATTATGGCTCGCAAATGCTATGTAACTGGTTTAGGAACTGTAACTGGTAATAACCGTCCTCACTCATTACGTGCTTCTAAAAGAACATGGAAAGCTAACCTTCAAAAAGTTAGAATTAAAGATGAAGATGGTAAAGTTAAACGTGTATATGTATCAACTCGTGCATTAAGATCTGGACTTGTTGAACGTGCATAATTAAAAAAGGCTTTATAAAGCCTTTTTTTATTTTTTAAATAACTTAGCGATTTTTGATATAATCACTGCTAAAAATTTTGGTAATTTTATTACATAAAATTTCATAACAAATCCCTCGCATGTCACTTTAATATATGCAGAGATTATTTAAAATATTACATTTTAAGCATTTCTTTAATTACTTTTTGGCGATCAGTTGCTTTAAATATTGATGTTCCAGCAACCACTATTTCACATCCAGCTTCTTTACACAATTTAGCTGTCTCTAAATTTATTCCTCCATCTACTTCTATTAAATAATGATATTTATTTTCTTCTTTTTCTTTCTTTAAATATTTAATTTTATCTATTGCACTAGGAATAAACATTTGACCGCCAAAACCAGGTTCTACTGACATTACTAAAACTAAATCAACCAAATCTAAATATGGTTTTAAAACATTTATGTTAGTGTTAGGTTTTATACTTATGCCTACCATAACATTTAATTTTTTTATTTCTTCAATAGTTTTTTTAACATCTTGAACAGCTTCATAATGAAAAGTAATAATATTGCTACCAGCTTTTTGAAATTCTTTAGCATATTTTAATGGATCGGTAATCATCAAATGAACATCCATTATCATTTTTGTTTTTCCTTTTAAAGAATTTAAAACAGTTGGACCAATAGTAATATTGGGAACAAAATGTCCATCCATAACATCAATATGTAGATATGTTGCTCCTAATGCTTCAACATCTTTTACTTCTTCATATAATTTGCTGAAATCAGCAGATAAAATTGATGGAGATACAATCATTTTCTTCCCTTTCTTTCCTTTTCTTCTATTTCTTTAACAAAAAGCAAATAATTTTTATATCTACTTTCTAATATTTCCTTTTTTTCAAGTAAATTTTTAACTTCACAATTTGGTTCATTTATATGTAAACATTGTCCATACTTACATTTTTTAGATGCTAAAAAGAACTCACGAAAAGCTTGACTCAAGCTTAAAACATCCATATCATCAAAACTAACCATTCCAAATCCGGGAGTGTCAGCTAAATATCCTTTGGCTAATGGAATTAGTTCAATATGTCTTGTTGTATGCTTACCTCTGCCTAAGGCTTGGGAAATCTCCGAAGTTTTTAAATCTAAACTTTGATCAAAGCCATTTAGCAAAGTGCTTTTTCCAACACCGCTTTGACCAGTAAGCACACATATATTGTCATCTACTTCTTTTAATAAATCAACTGGCAAAACATCACGTGAACTCTCATAAATTGAATATCCTAAGTTTTGATAATATTTTTTTACTTTTAAATATTCATCTTTATTATCTAATAAATCCAACTTAGTAAAAACTATAATTGTTTCAATATCATTGAATTCAAAAATTGCTAACATTCGATCTAATAAGTTTAAATTTAAATCGGGTTCTTTAACAGAAAAAACAGCAAAAGCCTTATCTATATTAGACATAAAAGGTCTTACCAAATCATTCTTACGCGGTTTAATTTCCATAATTGATCGCGTTTTTTCATTTAATGAAACAATATCACCAACTTTAGGACTCATTCCTTGATAACGAAATAATCCACGAGGTTTACAAATTATTTTTTCATTATCACAAACTATTGTATATTCTCCACTTATTGATTTAATAATTCGACCTATTTTCATTTATTCTCCATCATCTTTTTAGCTCTTAGTTGCCCACAAGCCGCATCTATATCATGACCAAATTCTCTACGAATAATAGCATTTATCCCTTGTTTCATTAAATAATCAAAAAATTGATGTCTTTTTTCTTCACTACTTCGACGAAAAAATCCATTAGTTTCATTGTAAGGAATTAAATTAACATAGCAATTTATATTTTTTACAAGGTTAGCTAATTCTAAAGCATCAGCTAAAGAATCATTTATTGAATCAAGTAAAATATATTCAAAAGTAATACGACGATTAGTTTTTTGATAGTAATACTTTAATGCTTCAAATAGTTTATCTAAGTCATAGCTTTTATTAATTGGCATATATTTATTTCTCAATTCATTATTAGCAAAATGTAAACTTATAGCTAGATTAACTTGTAAGGGAAAATCACTAAAATCATAAATACGAGGAACAAGTCCTGCTGTTGATAAAGTAATATGACGAGAGCCAATTTCTAATCCTTTTTCATCATTAATTACTCTTATGAATTCCATTACATTGTCATAATTATCAAATGGTTCACCAATTCCCATTATTACAACATTTGTTACTCTTTTTCCTTCATTAGCTAAATAATTATTAATAGTTAAGACTTGCAATACAATTTCTGCCGTAGTTAAATTGCGAATTTTTTTTAATGTGCCACTTGCACAAAATTTGCATCCCATATTACATCCTACTTGAGTAGTAACGCAAACACTATTGCCATAGTTATGAGGCATTAAAACAGTTTCAATCAAATTGCCATCTTCAAGGGCAAATAAGAATTTAGTAGTTTTATCCGTAGATATTTTGATATCTTTTATTTCTAATTTGGAAAAATAAAAATTTTCATTAAAGAAAACTTTGGCATCTTTAGAGAAATTAGAAATAGAGTCAAAATCTAAATGATTTTGACGATAAATAGCCTCAAATACTTGAGTTGCTCGAAACTTTTTTTGATTATTAAGTATTAAATAATTTTCTAAATTTTGACGAGAAAAATCATAAATACTTCGCATATTTAACTAATTCTCCTCATTTTGCAAATATAAAATCCATCTGTTTGATAATCAAATGGCATAATCTTCTTCTCTTTAACAATTTCAAAGTTTGGATTCTTTTGAAGAAACTTTTCAATTTGTCTTTCATTTTCATCTTTGTTTAAAGTACAAGTACTATAAATATAATATCCATTGATTTTAACTAATTGACAAGTTGATGAAAGTATTTCTTCTTGTAAATAAATAATTTCTTCAATTGATTTCATATCAAGACGATACTTTAAATCAACTTTATGGCTTAAAACTCCTAAACCACTGCATGGAACATCAGCTAAGACATAATCAACTGATTCTTCTTGTAAATAATCACTCACTTTGCGAGCATCAATAAGTTGACATTTGACATTTTTAACTCCCAAGCGATTAAAACCTTTTTCCATTAGTTTTATACGATGAGAATAAATATCACAAGCTAATATTTTTCCTGTATTTTCCATTATTGCGGCCATATGAGCAGCTTTTCCACCAGGAGCACTGCATAAATCAAGTATAGTTGAGCCTTTGCGAGGATTAACAACTTCAGCGA
Organism: uncultured Bacilli bacterium; assembly: GCA_947624315.1. Lineage (GTDB taxonomy): Bacteria > Bacillota_I > Bacilli_A > ML615J-28 > CAG-698 > Tener-01. The sequence continues at coordinate 3,722 of CANQJU010000099.1, forward strand.
CCATTTGACTAGAAATATCTTGAATAGTAATTTCTCCAGATAAGAATAAATCACTCTTACTCATATTTTGGAAAACGACTAAACCATTTTCTGTAATCTCTGGTTCACTAAAACCAATTCCTCTTTGTCTTAGTTCATCCATTATTTCTTCTCTACTCGCTTTTAATGTATTAATACGAATGGCACAATCACGAACTTTACTATTTTCAATTAATATTTTTTCTGTTGTTTCATAATCATAGTCTTTTAAAAAACATGCTACTAACCATGCTGGATGAGAATATTTGATACTCAAATAATTTATATCATCTAAGCCATCAAATGATCTTAATGGTTCGCGTAAGAATTTTCTTAAAACACCATTAACAAATGATCCAATATAATGATCTTTAACATTAGCAATTGCTACTGCTTCATTTACAACAGCATATTCAGGAATGTCTAAATATACAAGTTGATAAGCACTAATATATAATAAATATTTAGCCCAATTTTTTGTCTTTTTAGCATTATAAAAAGGAGCTAAATAGTAATCAATTGTCAACAAATTTTGAATTGTTCCATATACAATATTAGTAAACAACGCTTTATCAGCTTGAGAAAATTCAAATTTATTAAGATATTCATTAACAACTATATTAGCAAATGCTTTTTTATCTATGATTTTTTCAACAGCCTCTAATGATAATTTTCTTACATCCATATTAACCTCTCACTTTGTTTATAAAAGTTTCCAATTCTTCATTTTCTAAATAAACACATCCAATATCACCGTGTTGAAAATCATCATAATGATGGAAATCACTACCAGCAGTAATAAATAAATTGTTCTTTTGGGCAAGTTCTCTATATTTAATATTATCTTCTTCAGTATTTATAGAAAATTCTTCATTATCTTCGGTACTATCATCATTAATAAGCATTTTACTTTTTAAATGAATTAATTCCGCGGATATTACTAAATAAGAACTTGCGATATCTATGTTTTTTT
>CANQJU010000100.1 GCA_947624315.1 uncultured Bacilli bacterium
CTTATAAACCTTTAAAAAAGGGGTTTAAAAAGGCTCAAAAGATGTTAAAATGTGAAAATGAAGAAATTATTACTATTGGTGATCAATTAATGACAGATATTTTGGGCTCTAATAGAATGAATATGGATGGCATTTTAGTCCACCCAATCAAAAGAAAAACAGAAAAATGGTATACTAAATTAAACAGACATCGCGAAGAAAATGTAATGAAAAGAATAAAAAAATATGATATAGAAATGTATAATAAAATAATGATGGTTAGAGGTGAATAATTTGAAAAATCGTTGCGAAGGATGCGGTGCTAAGATACAAACAACTGATCCCAATAAAGTTGGGTATATAAGTAGTGATGTTTATTTAAAAAATCCCGATAATTTTTTATGTGAACGATGCTTTAATCTTACTCACTATAATCAGCAAAAAGAAGTACAAATTGATGAAAAAAAGTTTTACGAAAATATTAAAAAAATATCACAAACAAGTGCTTTGATTGTTTATGTTGTTGATGGTTTTGATTTAGAGGGTACTTTTTTAGATAATTTATCCGATTTATTTCCTAATAATAAAATAATTATGCTAGTTAATAAATTTGATTTATTTCTTTCTTCAACAAAACCTCAAAAAATATATCATTATTTAAAAAGTATGCTTGAGGATAAAAATATTCATGTGAGTAGTTTAATGATTGTCTCAAGCAAAAAGAAAAATGATTTAATACGCATATATAATGAAATAATTAGATTGCAAAACTTTAATGAAGATGTTTATTTCTTTGGAATGACTAATGTTGGGAAATCATCTTTAATCAAAGAAATGATAAAAGTAGCTTGTGCAAAAGATTCTAAATTGACGATTAGCAATTTACCTTCAACAACACTTGATATCATTAAAATCCCTTTTATTAAAGGAACATATTTATATGATATGCCAGGAATTATTAACAAAAACCAATTTACTTATTATTTAGAAAAAAACAGTTTGGACAAAGTCCTACCTAAGAAATTTATCAAACCAAAGACTTTTCAACTCAATGTTAATCAAACTATTTTCATTGGTGGATTTGCTTATTTTAATTTTTTAGATGGAGAAAAAATATCTTTTGTGGCAAATTTTTCTAATGATATAGTTATTCATCGCACCAAAATAGAAAATGCCGATAGCTTTTTAGAGAATCATTTAGATGATATTCTAAAAATCCCTTCAAAAGAAGAAATCGAAAAATTAGGAGAATTAAAAAGATTAAAGTTTATAATTAATGATAAAAAAGATATATGTCTTAGTGGTTTAGGTTTTGCCACAATCCATGGAAAAGGAGTAATTGAAGTTGTAACTTATGAGCCTATTAAAGTTACGCTTCGAGATGCACTATTATGATTGATTATGAAAAGATTTTAAAAGAAAAGTATGTTAAAAGTGGGAATCCTAATTGGGAAGAACGTTATATTCATAGTTTGGCTGTTTGTAAAATGGCACTTTTATTAAACGAAAAGCTTTGTTTAGGATTAGATAAAAATAAAGTATATTTAGCTGGTATTTTACATGACTATGCTAAGTTTGATACCTACGATTATTATCAAAAAATAGTTGCTAAATATAATTTATCTAGCGATTTATTAAATGCTGATAAAAAACTTTTCCATGCCTTATTTGGACCATATATCATTTATGAAGAATTAGGAATTAGCGATAAAGAAATATTAAGTGCTATAAGATATCATACAACAGGAATTGATAATATGACTACTTTAGAAGAATTAATATTTTTATCTGATTATGTTGAAGAGAATAGAATTGGTGAAGAATTTGCTCAAGTGAGAGAAATTGCTTTTACCGATATTAAGAAAGCTGTAGCTAGTGAACTTTCAAATTTAGTTTCACATTTAAAAAATATAAACAAAGAAATTTACATAGATACTTTAAAAGCCTATGATTTTTATAAGAAATATTTGGAGAACTAATGGATAAACTTAAAAAAATAATTGAAATTATTGATAAACTTAATATTCGTGACTTAAAAATATATCAAACTAATACAGTAACACCTTTTTTTGATTATATTATTATTGCCACTGTTTCCTCACAAAGACAACTAAATGCAACAGCATTCCATCTTAAACAAGATGGTAGTGAAAAAGGTTTAGAAGTTAAAGGTGTTGAAGGAAGTAACAGCAGTGATTGGGTGTTAGTTGATATGGGTGATATTTTAGTAAATGTATTTACAAGTGAGTCTAGAGATTTTTACGGATTAGATAATTTATGGAAAAATCTTCCAGAAATCAATTTGTGATTTTTACATAAAATTAATTAAAATGATTATAATAATCTTGGTGAGACAAATGAAAAAATATTTTATAACAAAAGACGATAAAAGTTTTCATGTCTTTTGCCGAGGTTTGACTGATATTGAAAAAGAAAAATATCAGAATCATTTAAAACAAGATTATAATATGGAAATTTCATATGAATTATTGTTAAAAGAACAAAAGAAGAATCAAAAAAAATAAAAATTATTTATAATATTAATTATAAAAGAAAAATGTGATTAGATTATATCTTTTCACTTTTTTTATTATATAATTAAATTATTTTTTTCTTAACTTTTTAAAGAAAATGATGTAAAATAGTATTAAATTAAAGAGGAGAAATGTATGAATGTTATTTTTGGTGTTGATGTTGGGGGAACGGAAATTAAAATAGGTAAATTTATTGATGATAAATTAATGGTAAAAGATGTTATTGCTACTGATGTATCTAATAGTGGTAATAATATTCTTTCCGATATTTTTAAATATTTAAAAGCACATTTACAAAAAGACGAAAAGTTGTTAGGTATTGGTATTGGTTTACCTGGACCTGTCAAAGGAAATAAAGTACTTGGGGCCCAAAATCTTGGCTGGAAAGTTAAAGATGTTGTTAGTGAAGCTAGAGAATATTTCCCTCAAACATTAATTAGACTTTCAAATGATGCTAATGCGGCAGCTTTAGGTGAAAGCTATTATGGAGCTGCTAAAGGATTTAAAAATGTTGTTATGCTAACCATGGGAACTGGATTAGGTGGTGGATTAATTATTAATGGCCATATTTATGAAGGAAATAATGGATCAAGTGGGGAAGTTGGTCATATTTGCATTAAAAAGAATGGAAGAAAATGTAGCTGTGGTCTTAATGGATGTTTAGAACAATATGTTAGCGCAACGGGAATTGTAAATACAGCTTTAGAATTAAGACTTAATAAAGATACCTTATTAAATAAAAATGATTTAACATGTAAAGATGTTTTTGATTTGGCTAAAAAAGGCGATAAAATTGCTAATGAGGTTGTTGAAGAAGCAACCGATGATTTAGCTATTGGAATTGCGAGTATTTGCAATACTTTAAATCCTGAATTAGTTGTTTTAGGCGGGGGAGTTAGTAAAGCTGGTAACTTTTTATTGGAAAAAGTGGTAAGTAAATTCGAAAAATATGCCTTTTATTCAATTAGAAATACTAGTTTTACTCTAGCGACTTTAGGAAATGATGCGGGAATATATGGATGTTTTCACTTGATAAAGGAGTATTTTGATGAAAATTAAAGTTCTAAATGACAATATTTTTCAAACAAATACTTATATATTAGAATTTGATGAAGTAGCATTTATTATCGATCCCACAATTAATTATAATAAATTGGATACTAATATAAAGAAGAAGTTGCAAAATGTTCTTTTAACTCATGGCCATTATGATCATTTTTCTGAAATTGAAAGTTACAAAAATCATAATCTTAATTTTTATATGCATAAAAAGTGCTATGAAAAGTTAAATAATTATTTAAAAAATTGTTCATATTTATTTGGTGTCAATAAAGAAATAAATTTAGATGATGAAAATGTTGTTTTTGTTAAAGAAGGAGATATGATTGGTGACATTCATGTTTATGAGTTTTTTGGACATACTAATTGTTCAATTGCTTTTGCGATAAATGATAATCTTTTTAGTGGCGATTTTCTTTTTAAAAATTCAATCGGAAGAACTGATCTTTACAGTGGTAATATAGAAATGATGAAAAAAAGCATTGATAAAATAAAAAGATTTTCCGAAAATTTTACGATTTATCCAGGACATGATGAGATAACTACTCTTGATGATGAGAGAAAAAATAATTTGTATTTATATGGTGATGAATATGTACAAAATAGTTGATAAAAAAGCTTTAAATGATACGGTTATGAAAATGATAATAGAAGCTCCAATGATTGCTAAAAAAGCACTTCCTGGACAATTTATTATTTTAAGATGTTCACAAAATGGTGAGAGAATTCCTTTAACTATTTATGATTATAATAGAGATGAAGGAACAATTTGCATTATTTTTCAAATTGTTGGATTAACCACAAAAAAACTTAGTTTGTTAGAAATCGGTGATTCTTTAATAGATTGCGTTGGCCCATTAGGAAAACCTTCAGATATAAATAATATAGAAAAAGCTTTAGTTATCGGTGGTGGAGTTGGATGTGCCATTGCCTTTCCAATTGCCAAAGAACTTTATATGATGAAAAAGGAAGTTGATGTTATTGTAGGATTTCGCAATAAAGATGTTGTCATTTTGAATGATGAATTTTCTAAAATATCTTCCAATTTCTATCGTA
>CANQJU010000101.1 GCA_947624315.1 uncultured Bacilli bacterium
AACTCTATAAAAAACAGACTGACACATTGTATCAATCTGGTTCTTTCAATATGGTGGAGTAGAGGGGAGTTGAACCCCTGTCCAAACTTAGATTCATTCTAACTTCTACATGCTTATCCTGTTGTCTTTAGTTTATTTACTACTGTGCAACAAGCAACCCAGTAATAAACTATCTTCTAGAATCTCGATTTTTAAGGCGAAGAAAGCTTAAAAATCAACCCTTAGTGACTGATGCTTCTTTTATAAACCCTAAGGGATAATCTATAAAGAAGCGCTACTAATTAATTAAGCAGCTAAAGATAATTTTTGATTTCCGGTTATTTTAAAAACCTCGGCGTTTTAACGTTCGCAACAACGACATGCTATTATCACTTCACTAAATCTGTCGAAACCATTACTACCCCATATTTAGAAAGTAATATACTTTCTAATATTTGTTTTTATTTCTCATAGCTTTTTGAACATCACTTCTTATTGCTTCCTTTTTAAGGTCTTCACGTTTATCATAGTTCTTCTTACCTTTGCAAAGAGCAATTTCAACTTTGGCTAATCCTTTAGATAAATATACTTCTAAAGGAATAATAGTTAAACCTTCTAAAATAGTTTTTTGAGAAAACTTCCTTATTTCCTTTTTGTGAGCAAGTAATATTCTGTCTCTTGTTTCTTGGTGATTAAAGATATTACCTTGATCATATTTAGCAATATGCATATTATATATATTTAAAGTATTATTCTTTATTTGACAATATGCATCTTGAATAGAAACTTTACCCATTCTCACTGACTTTATTTCTGTTCCGGTTAATATTATACCACATTCTAGACTTTCAAGAATAAAATAGTCATGGGGTGCTTTTTTATTTCTTGCAACTACTTTTTTTTCCATATTTATCATCCCTTTTTATTAACTATTCTAAAATCAATCTCTCTTTTAGTTTTGTCACTTCTAATAAGTTTCACTAAAACATTATCACCAACTCGATATCTTTTGTTAGTTCTTTCACCTTTTAATAGATATAAAGTTGGATTAAAAATATAATAGTCATCTGTCATATCCCTTAATCTTACTAATCCTTCAACAGTATTAGGTAATATAACAAACATACCAAAATTAGTTATTGATGATATTTTTCCTTCAAACACTTGGTTAATAAATGATTCCATATATTCGGCTTTTTTCATATCATCAACATCATATTCACATTGAATAGCAGCTCTTTCTTTTTTGCTTGATTGTAAAGCAATATCACTAATCTTTTCATTTAGAATTTTAAATTCGTTAACATTAATATCATTTTGAAACAAGTATTTTCTTAATAGTCTATGGACAATTAAATCAGGATATCTTCTAATTGGAGAAGTAAAATGTGTATATGTTTTACTTGCCAAACCAAAATGTCCAATGTTTTCTTCACTATATATTGCTTTTGACATCAATCTAAGTACAAAGGTTTTTAAAAAAGCATCTTCTTCTCTAATCGATGATAAAAACTTTTGTATTTCTGTACCATATTCTCCCCTTAATGAATATCCCAAATATCCTGCCATAACTTTCAAATCATGAAGTTTAACAATATCAGGTTTATCATGAACACGATATATGAAAGGCAAATCAAGAGATTCGATTGTTGAAGCGATGGTTTCATTGGCCAAAATCATAAAGGTTTCAATAATTTTCTCACTTACTCCCCTTTCAACAACCACTACATCAATTGCTTTTCCCTTCTCATCAACAATTATTTTTCCCTCGGGATAATCAAAATCTAAAGATCCTCTTTGCGTATTTTTAGTTTGTAAAATGTTAGATAATTCTTCCATCAATCGTAAATCAGGTAAAATATCAACATATTCAGAGTCACTCAAACAATTATTAGTTTCTAAAACTTCATTGCATTTGTTATAAGTTAAACGCTTTTTTGTTTTAATAACTGTTTCAAAAATATCTGAATCAATTACTTTTCCCTTATTATCTACTACCATTTCACATGCAATTGCTAGCTTATCCTCTTGAGGATTAAGAGAGCATAAATCATTGCTTAGTTTGGGTGGAAGCATTGGTATAACTGTATCAGCTAAATACAAACTTGTACCTCTTGAGTATGCTTCTTTATCAAGGGGATCATTTTCTAAAACATAAAAGCTGACATCAGCAATATATACACCTAGAAAATAATTACCATTTTCTAATTTCTTAATAGCAACAGCATCATCTAAATCCTTAGAATCATCACCATCAATTGTATATATAGCAATATTACTAGGTTTTTTACGCTTTTTTATTTCTTCATCTATATTTCTATTTAAATGATTAACATAATAAATAACTTCATCAGGAAATTTAATATTAAAACCATGTTCAACGGCTAAAGTCAAAATATCCATTCCTATTTGCTTTTGGCTACCAATTACAACTTTTACTTTTCCTTCTAAAAAGTCATAGGCATAATTAGTAATTTCTAAAGAAACAACATCATCAATTTTCGCCCCATTTAAATCAACAATTTTTATTTTTTTGTCAATTTCAAGGTTATTAGTTTCTAAATAATAACTATTTTTTTTGTTTTTAACAACCCCAACAACTCTTTCAATATTTCTTTTTAATATCTTAACTACACAAGCTTCATCTTTATTATTATCATTGTATTTATGAATATATTTTTTAACTTTGAATAATACTAAATCTTTATCCATAGCATTTAAAAAATTGCTTTTAGATACATATAAATCAAAGCGAAAATCATCAGAACTAATAAAACCATAATTAGGATTTTTTATGGAAATAGTCCCTTGATAATATCCTAAATCTCTGGGTAAAATATATCTCGTCTTTTTCTTGTTTAAAAACAAAACACTTTCGCTAACCAATTCATCAAGAGTCTTTTTTAATAATTCTCCTTCTTCTAAAGTAGATAGTCCTAATACTGAGAAAAATTCTTCAAAAGTTAATGGTTGATAATTATTGTCTTCAATAAGAGAAATTATTTCATTTTTCACTAAAATCACCTCTTGTTAGTATGTCCAGTTTCGTGAAAAAAAGACCTTAAAAGGTCCATTATTTCATACTATAGACGGTCTACAAAGAATGAAGCCCATATTGCTAAAACGAAAAACAAAACTGAAAGAATGGCAGTAATACGAGTAAGCCATACTTCAAATCCTCTTTCTTTTTTGTTAGCAAACAAATCAGACTTTTCACCTGAAAATGCTGAAGAAGCATCTTCTCTTGATTTTTGTAACACGATAATAGTAATTAATAAACAAGACACTATTAATAATAAAATATCTACTGCTTTCATTGTTTTCCTCCTAATAGTGTAACCACACTAAAATCATAAAATAACATTTAATATAATCAATATATATATATTATACCACAATCAATTCATTAATGCAATATTTTTTTAAAGAAAGAGGTATTTAAAAAATACCTCTTAAACTAATGCATGTTCAACAACTTCATCGATAGTGCTAACAGGAATAATTGTTAACTCCTTTTTAACTCCTTCAGGAATTTCATCGATATCACGAACATTTTCTTGAGGAATTAAAATAGTAGTTAAACCGCTTCGATGAGCTGCAATTGATTTTTCTCTTAGTCCACCAATTGGTAAGACTCTACCTCTTAAAGTAATTTCTCCAGTCATGCCAACATTATGGCGAGCATAACGATGACTTAAAGCGGAAATTATGGCTGTAGCCATTGTGACTCCCGCCGATGGACCATCCTTTGGTACAGCTCCTTCAGGGACATGAACATGGATATCATTATCTTTAAATAAATCGGGATCAATATTAAATTTAGTAGCATTGGCTCTGACATAACTTAAAGCTGCTTGTCCACTTTCTTTCATTACATCTCCAAGTTTACCAGTTAAAACTAATCTACCTTGACCCTTATAATAAGTAACCTCTACTGGTAGTGTATCTCCACCATATTGAGTATAGGCTAAACCAGTGACAACACCAATTTGATCCATATCATCAATCTTATTGTAATCGAATTTTGGTTTTCCTAACCACTCTTCAAGGTTATTTTCATTAATTTCTACTTCACTAACACCATCCATTAAAATAGCTTTAATGGCTTTACGAACTAAAGTACCAATATTTCTTTCAAGCTCTCTGACACCAGCTTCTTTTGTATATTTACGAATAATACTCCATAAAGCTCCATCAGTCAAAGTGAAATCTGATTTATTTAAGCCATGTAAATCTAATTGCTTATTAATTAAATGGCGTTTAGCAATTTCAAATTTCTCATATTCTGTATAACTGCTCAATTCAACAATTTCCATACGATCACGCAAAGCAGCAGGAATATTTTCCAAATAGTTAGCAGTTGCAATAAAGAAGACATGAGATAAATCATATGGTTCTTCTAAATAATGGTCACTGAAGAATTGATTTTGCTCAGCATCTAAAACCTCTAACATGGCACTTGCGGGATCGCCTCTAAAGTCACTAGACAACTTATCAACTTCATCTAATAAGAAAACTGGATTAATGACTTTAGCTCTTTGCATGCCTTGTAAAATACGACCAGGCAATGCCCCAACATATGTTCTTCTATGTCCTCTGATTTCTGATTCATCCT
>CANQJU010000102.1 GCA_947624315.1 uncultured Bacilli bacterium
TGCTGGAGAAAGAATGCGAATCAGAGAATTTTCATTAATTTTTTCGAGCAATGTTTTTCCAACTAATTGACTCCAAGGAAGATAACCTTCTTTTATTTTTAAATTTTGTTCGCCAGTTAAGATATCAAAAGGACCAACGCCATGCCACTTACCAATATAATCCATTTCGGAAGGTAAATATCCTTTTCCTTTAACCGTTTTAATATGTAAAATAATTGAATTTGGATAATCTTTAGCATAATTCAAATATTTAATTAAATCTTTTATATTATGGCCATCAATAGGTCCAAAGTATTTAAAGCCTAAATGCGTAAATAAATTATCATTTTTATATACAAAATTCTTAAAAGTATTTCTGATAAATTTAGGAGTTATTTTTCTAAAAAATCCATATGATTTTTTAATACGAAGTTTGTTGAAGAAATCAGCTAGTCCACCAACATTTTTGGAAATAGACATTTCATTATCATTAACTATAATAATTACTTTTTCATTTTTTCTTGTAGCCAAATAGTTTAAAGATGATAAAGCTAAACCATTTTGAATAGCTTCTTCTCCAATAATCGCAATTATTTGTCCAATATCATTATTAATTTTTTGGGCTTCTAAAAAACCAATAGCAGCTCCAATGGAAGTTGATGAATGACCTGTTTCCCAAATATCATGTTCACTTTCAGAATATTTAGGAAAACCACTTAAGCCATTAAAGCTTCTAAGAGTTGAAAATTGATCTTTTCGACCGGTAATAATTTTATGAGCATATGTTTGATGTCCAACATCAAAAATGAATTTATCTTTTGGACTATTAAAAACATAATGTAAAGCAATAGTTAATTCCACAACCCCTAAATTAGCTGAAAGATGACCACCTGTATGACTGACATTTTCAATAATGAATTCACGAATTAATTTAGCTTGTTCTTCTAATTGTGAAATATTAAGTTTTTTTAATTCATCGATTCCTTTTATTTCATTAATTAGCATATTAGTCATTAGATGTAAAACATCTTCCTCCTTTATTCTTCAACTTTTTTTACGATAATTTCCTTAGCATCTTCTAATTGTTTTTTACATTTAGAGCTTAGTTCAATTCCTCTTTTATATTTTTCAATTGATTCATCTAAACTAAGTTCACCTTTTTCTAATTCAGCCACAATTTCATTTAATTCTTTTAATAAGTCTTCAAATTTTTCCATTATTTATTCCTCTTCACATTAATAATTTTACTTTCGATTTCACCATCACTTATTTTAGTTACAATATCTTTATTTAAATCAATATCATCAACTTTAGTAATAAGTTTATTTTCTTGATAAGTCAATGAATATCCTTTTAACATCAAATTCATTGGATTTAAAATAATCATTTTTTCAATTGATGCATTAATATTATTATCTAAATTATTTAAATATTTATTATATAAATCATTAATCTTATAATAACAATCATCAATTGTTGATTTAAAAGTATCAATGCGATTAACAATATCATATTTTATAATTCTTTCATTCAAATAATTTAAATTGTCTTCATAGTACTTAATTTTGCCAATTGGACTATTTGTAATAAGCAATTTTTCTAAATTAGCAATTTGTTCAATTTTACGATCTAATAAAACATCAAAATTTTTGAAAAAATAATTGTTTGTTAAAAGAGTATATTCATTATCCTTTTTATCAAAGATTTTTTTCATAAAAGTTTTAATTTTGATATTTATAGAATTTAAATCTTGTATAATTGTTGTTTTATCTTTTACAGCTCTTACAGCAGCTCCCGTTGGAGTTGGAGCACGCTCATCACTTACAAAATCACAAATTGTATAATCAGCCTCATGACCAACACCACTAATTATAGGAATTTCACTATTATATATTTCTCTAGCTAATCCTTCATCATTAAAACACGATAAATCTTCAATGCTACCACCACCACGAGCAATAATTATAACATCTACCTTTTTATCATAATTTGCCTTTTGCAAAGCTTTTATAATTGATAAAGGGGCATCTTCTCCTTGAACTAAAACTGGATATAAATATATATTGACAAGGGGAAATCTCTTAGAGATTGTGGAAACAACATCATGCATGGCATCTCCAGTTGATGAAGTAATTAAGCCAATATTTTCCGGATATTCAGGAATTTTCTTTTTATGTTCACTAGCAAATAATCCTTCTTTAAATAACTTTTCTTTAAGTTTTAAAAAGTTTTGATATAAAAGTCCCAAGCCATCTTCTTTCATGCTTGTAACTTGTAAATTATATGTTCCCTTTTTTTGATATAAACTTAAAGAACATGTAGCAAGTACTTTTATACCATCTTTAGGCTCAAAGTCTAATGCTTCAACAAAGTTACTAAACATAATTGCGGAAATCTCTGATTCATCATCTTTTAAGACAAAATACAAATGTCCTTTAGAAAAACGGGCATTAGAAATCTCACCTTGAATAATGAATCTTCGCAAATTTATATCAGTGTCAATTTTATATGCCAAATATTTATTTAAGGCAGTAACTGTTAAATATTTTTTATTTTCCATTTTCAACCTTCAAAGCAATATTTTCTAAAAGAGCATTATTAAATTTGACACTAGAAAATTTATCTGTTTCAGAATATTCATGTGATAAATCCAAAATTTCATTAATTATAATATTTTTAGATGTTTTAGTGTATTTTAACTCATAAGTGGCAATCCTTATTAAGTTTCTATCAACATATGATAATTGATCTAATGAATATTTTTTTAATGAAACAGCAATGATTTTATCAATGTCTTTTAAATGATTTTTAACTCCATTAACTAATTCATTGTAAAAATCAATATCATATTCCAGTTTTTCATCACTTTCATTAAATAAATTATCTAAATAAGTTTCTTCAACTTCATCTTGTGTTAAATCATAATTATATAAATTTAACAAAGCTCTTAAGCGACTCATAGTTCTTTTCATATTGAATGACGATAATTACTTATCTTCCTTTCATAGTTGTTCATTTCATCTTTTATATTTTATCACATTTTATTATTTAATAAAAGAAATATTATTTTTTTTCAAAAAAAAGTAGCTAAGCTACTTTTCCCATTACTTCTTCAACTGTTGAAAATTGAACACTTACATTATCAAAAACTTTATCAAAACCAGTCATTGCCATAACAATAATTTCATTAGCTGCTTTAATTGAATGTTCATTAGCGACAACTGTAATTGTTACACCTTGATCTGAGGCATGTACAAAGGCATCACGATATCCTTTGTTAATAATTTGAATTTCTAATAATAATTCTTTTTCTGTAAGATTGTTTAAATATCTTTTTTCTTCTAAAGCTGCGTTCTTTTGTGCGATTGTTGAATTATTATCAGCAATAATACTATCAAGGCCAAGAACAGTTTGAGTTCTTTCCTCATTTAGTGCAACACGTAACTTTTGCAATTCTTCTAATCGACCTAATACTTCTGTAGTATCAGTTTCATCTCCAGGATTATCACCATTTTCATTGTTCTTACCAAATGGTGATTTGATGTAATAAATAGTTAACATTAAAACTAAAGTTAATAATATTAAAACTAACTGATTTTTCTTTAACAAATGTCTCACCTTCCATATCACTAAAGTATATGAGTAGTGAGACATAATTATACCAAATTATTATGCAATTTTAGCACTATTATTTATTCTATATAGAACAAATAAATAATAAGCACTGAAGACAAATATATAATATGAAACTAAATTAATTTCTATCCACATTAATGCAAAGATAATGAGGGTTGGAATAATACTAGATATAGCTGCGATATTATAATATTCTTTAAATGTTTTTAATCGACCTGATCTTCGGAAACACAACCAGAAAATCAAAGAAACAATTAAAGTGAAAATAACCGTAAATATAAAAGTACTCATTGAATATTGTCCAACAAAATTAGGGACATGACCAATTTTAATTTGATCAACTAAATAATCACGCATATCTCGAGGATCAGTAAAGCCCATCAAACGAAATTCCCCATTTTTTCTTAAATTCATAAAAAATACTTTTTGACTGCTTGTTGTAAGAGTTTTATCATTGTGCTTAATTGATGCAGAAGCAATATTAAATGGATTAGCTTGATAATAAAGAGAATCTTTCCAAATAACTAATAGATAATATTCGGTATTAGTCGCATCACTAAATTTATCACTTGGGAAAGCAAATTCAACATTCGGATTATAATTAATTTCTCCTTCTTCATTGAATAAATCAACTACAATAGTAAAATTAATTTTAATTCCATCTTCTCTAACATATTCAAGGGAAGTTTTATATAGAACTTGTGGTACTTCTTTTCCTTCCTCATTAATATATGTTCCGATATTATTGCAAACTAAATTACTTGTTTCATCAGCTTGGCACTCTAAATTTTGTAACTCTTCAAAAACTTTTCGACAATTTTCGTCATTTTCTACAGGCATCTCTGTTAAAGCCTGTAAATATAAATAATTATCTTTTTCAATCATTTTATCAATATTTCTATTTATATATGGCCTTGCGGGGATA
>CANQJU010000103.1 GCA_947624315.1 uncultured Bacilli bacterium
GCATTATATAGTTGATAAAAACGCAGCTATAATTTCTATTTCTGCCCCTACTCCAGGATTAATGAAAGATATTAACGCTGAAAAAATGTTAGCAGCTAGTCGAGCAAGCAGTGAAAAGACAAGGTTTTATCGTGAACATACAATGTCTAATGGAACACAATGGTTAGTTATTGCCGCTCCAACTGTTGCTTGGGCTGAAAAAGTATTTCCAAATTGTAAAAAGGAAGAAGCAGTTGATAAACTTTGGGAAGCAATTTTTAAAGCTTGTCGAGTAAGTGAAGATAATGATCCAATTAAAGAATGGGATAAACATAATGATGAATTGAGTTCTCACAATAAAATGTTAAATGATTATGATTTTAAATCATTACATTTTAAAAATAGTTTGGGAACAGATTTAGTTGTTGAATTAGTTGATGGTCATATTTGGGGCGGTGGTGGAGAAAATAGTCAAAAAGGTATTTTCTTCTCTCCTAATATTCCTACTGAAGAAAACTTTACTATGCCTCATAGTCATCACGTTGATGGTAAGGTTGTGGCTTCTATGCCTCTTAACTATCAAGGGAAGTTAATTGAAAACTTTTATTTAGTATTTAAAGATGGAGCAGTTGTTGAATATGGTGCTGAAAAAGAACAAGAGGCATTAAAGAGTTTATTAGAACTCGATGAAGGCAGTAAGAGATTAGGTGAAGTTGCTTTAATTTCTTATAATTCACCTATTTCTAAAATGAATATTCTATTCTATAATACTTTGTTTGATGAAAATGCTTCTTGTCATTTGGCCTTGGGGAATGCTTATCCAACAAACATGAAAAACTGTTTTAAAATGACAGAAGAAGAAATGATGGCTAAGGGATACAATAAATCACATGTTCATGTTGATTTTATGTTTGGTAGTAGTGATATGGAAATTATTGGAACAAAAAAGAATGGTGAAGAAGTAGTAGTCTTTAAAAACGGCAATTTCGTTTTTTAGAGGTTATTGATGATATTAAAAAAACAATTAATCATTGCTCATCGTGGGGCCAGTGGATTAGTTAAACATGAAAATACTATCGAAGCTTTTGAAAAAGCTTATTTAGTTGGTGCTGATAGTGTTGAACTTGACATTAGAAAAACTAAAGATAATGTTATTGTTGTAATACACGATTCTAACTTTTTAGGAAAATTTATTAAAGACTATAATTACAATGAATTAATTGAAAGATCTAAAAATCTTGATTTCATTATTCCCACTTTAGAAGAAGCAATAAATTATTGCCAAAATAAAATAATGATGGATATTGAAATAAAAGAAGAAGGCTATGAAAAAGAAATATTAGATATAATATTAAAACATCTTGATTATGAACAATTCTTTATTCGTTCATTTTCAGTTAATTCATTGAAAAAAATTAAAGAATTAGATAGTAATGTTACTTGTGTATTATTGTTAGGAGTACCTATTGCTAAATACGGAATATTCACTCGCCTCAGTGAATTATTCCCTTTAGCTAAGATTCTTAAAAGCAAATGTGATATTGTTTCTCCTCATTACTTATTAATTCATTTCGGTTTTCACTTTAGGATGAAATTAATCAAAAAGCCTGTTTTAGTATGGACTGTTGATGATGAAAAAAGAATGAATAAATTATTAAACAAAATTAAGGTCGAAGGGATAGTAACAAATTATCCTAATAAAGCTTTAGAGATAAAAAATAAAAATAAATGAAAATATGTTTACGTTTTCATGAAAATAGAAACTGTTTTCATATTTTCTTTTTCTTTTTTAGGTATATAATATTAGTGTAATTAGAAAGGAGAAAGAAATATGATTCTATTTTTATTAACATTAACAACATTAGTTCTTGTTTCAACAATCCTTGCAATTACTAGTATTGTTAAAATACATTTTGACAATTATAACTATTGTAAGGAAGAAGCTAATGCTAAATGTAATGGAGAAGATTATAAGTATTGTGCTACAATTCATCGCTAATACTTATAATTGAACCTAAACAACGAAATTTATAACAAATTATATATGGGTGGTTTTTAACCATCTTTTTTTATTATATATTGGGAAAAATAAAATAAAAGAACAAGTTAATTAATAATACAAAAAGATTGATTTATTAAGTAAAATGTGGTAGAATATATAAGATGTTTTGGGGATATTTCTCTAAGTCATTCATATATGTTTTCAAATGATTTTTATTTGCAAATGTATGTGTGGCATATATTTGCATTTTTTATGCAAAGTTAAATCGGTTATAATTAAAAAGGAGAATAAAAATGGGTGTAAAAATTGTTGACACTTGTTTAAGAGATGGACATCAATCATTGTTCGCAACTCGTATGACAACTGATGAAGCGCTATGCGCATTAAAAGAACTTGATAACGCTGGTTATTATGCTTTAGAGGTTTGGGGCGGAGCAACTTTTGATTCATGTTTGAGATTCTTAAATGAGGATCCATGGGAAAGATTGCGTAAGATGAGAGCAGTATGTAAAAATACTAAATTACAAATGTTATTCCGTGGTCAAAACATTTTGGGCTACAAACATTACGCTGATGATGTTGTAGATAAGTTCGTTCAAAAGTCTATTGAAAATGGCATTGATATTATTCGTGTTTTCGATGCTTTAAATGACGTTCGCAATTTGAAACAAGCAGTTGATTCAACAAATAAGTATGGTGGACATTGTCAAATAGCTTTAAGTTATACAACAAGTCCTGTACACACTGTTGACTATTATGTGAATTTAGCTAAAGAAGTAGAAAAGATGGGAGCTCATTCTTTATGTATTAAAGATATGGCTGGTGTTTTATTGCCAGAAGCAGCTTATGAATTGTTTTCTAAATTAAAAGCTAATACTAAATTACCACTTGAGCTTCATACACATTGTACAGGTGGAATTGCTGAAATGACTGTAATGAAAGCTATTCAAGCTGGTTGTGATATTGTTGATACAGCTTTATCTCCACTTGCTGGTGGAACAAGTCAACCATGTACTGAATCACTTCAATATGCTTTACAAGGAACACAATATGATCCTAAATTAAATGTAAAGATGTTAGAAGAAGCTGCTGCTAAATTAATGAAAGTTCGTGAAAAATATTTAGCTAATGGTTTATTAAATCCTAAAGCTCTTGCTGTTAATCCTAATATTTTGAAATATCAAGTTCCTGGTGGAATGCTTTCTAACTTGATGAATCAATTAAAAGGACAAGGAGCTATGGATAAATATGATGAAGTTTTAAAAGAAGTTCCAAGAGTTAGAAAAGAATTAGGATATCCTCCACTTGTTACACCATTATCACAAATGGTTGGTACACAAGCTGTTATGAATGTTTTAGCAGGTGAAAGATATAAAATAGTTCCTAAAGAAATTAATGAGTATGTTAGAGGTTTATATGGAAAATCTCCTGCTCCAATTGATGAAGAAGTTAAAAAGAAAATCTTGGGAGATGGTGATGTAAAAGTTATTACTCATCGTCCTGCTGATGATCTTGAACCTCAATTCGAAGCTCTAAAAGAAAAATATAAAGATTTAGTAAAGAGTGATGAAGACGTTTTATCTTGCGCATTATTCGAACAAGTTGCTACTCAATTCTTAGAAAAGAGAAACAAAAAAGAAAATGGCGAAGAAGATGAAGTTGTTGAAATCAATTTATATATCGGATAGGAGTTAAAAATGTTTTTAGCAATTTATGAAGATCTTGAAAAATTTAAAGGCGCAGATGGATTTTTACAAGGATTATTAATTTCACTTATTGCAATTGTTATTGTATTTGCAATTTTAGTAATAATTTGTTTCTCAGTAAACATTTTAAAATTAGTAAGTAAAAAATCTAAAAAAGAATCTGCTCAAGAAAAAGTTGAAAGTGTTGTTAGTGAACCCAAGAAAATTAGTGCTGAAGATATAAAAGATGATGATATGATGGCTGCTGTTTTAGTTGCCACAATCGACTTTGTTAGCGAAAACAAAAAAGATGCTCGCGTAGTATCAGTAAAACAAATTGGATAGGAGTAAAATATGAAAGTTTATAAAGTTAAAGTTAACGGTAAAGTTTATGAAGTTGAATTAGAAAGTGTTTCTGAAAACGAAGGTAAAATTGAAGCTAGTAAAGCAGAAGCTCCAAAAGCTGCACCAAGTGCAAATCAAGCACCTGCTGAAGGCGTAGTTGTTAAAGCTCCAATGCAAGGAACTATTTTAAAGGTTAATGTTGAAGTTGGAAGTCAAGTTAAAAAAGGACAATGTATTGCTATTTTAGAAGCTATGAAACTTGAAAATGAAATAGTAGCTACTGCTGATGGAGTTGTAAAACAAGTTCTAGTTGCTAAAGGACAAAGCGTAAATAATCAACAACCTTTAATTGTTATTGGGTAATTGATTATGAGTGAAATTCTAGAGATATTAAAAGGAATTGCGGTAGAATCTGGTATCTATAATTTCTTTATTGATGATGGATGGAAGAATGCTATTATGATTGTTATCGGTATAGTGTTATTGTATCTAGCCATATTTAGAGGTTTTGAACCGTATTT
>CANQJU010000104.1 GCA_947624315.1 uncultured Bacilli bacterium
GTCAAGATTTTCATCACATAAAAAATGTTATGAGAATGAAAATAAATGATAAAATATATGTTTGTTTTAATAATTTAAGTTATTTTGCCAAAATAAAAGAATTTAATAACGATAGTGTTACTATAGAAATTGAAGAGCAAGAAAGACGAAAAGTCGAATTGGATGTCGATATTACTATTGCTCATGGATTAGTAAGAAGAGAAAAGAAGGAAGAAGTAATTCGTCGTATATGTGAGTTAGGAGCTCATGAATATATTCCTGTAATAATGGAAAGATCTATTGTTAAAGTTAAAGATGATGATAATAATAAATTATCAAGACAAAAAATTATCATTAAAGAAGCATGTGAACAATCACATCGCCAAAAATTAATGGAAATTTCCTCAACATTATCTTTAAAACAATTAATTGATAAGAGTTTACAGTATGATTTGTTATTGTTTGCATATGAAGAAAGTGGTAGAGAAAATAACTACAATCTAAAAAAATATTTAAAAGAATTTAAAGGAAAAAATATTTTGGTTTTAATTGGTCCTGAAGGAGGATTTTCTGAAACTGAAATCAATTTATTAGAAGAAAATAATTTTAAAGCAATTGGACTTGGTCCAAGAATATTAAGAACTGAAACTGCTCCATTATACGTTATGAGTGTTATTAGTTATGAATTAGAAATGGGTGAATAGAATTGAAAATAAGTTATTGTTCATTAGGATGTAAAGTTAATCTATATGAATCAGAAGCAATTGTAAATAAATTTGTGGAAAACGGCTTTGAATTTGCTTCCTTTGATGACATTTGCGATGTTTATATAATAAATACATGCACTGTCACTTCAACAAGCGATTCCAAAAGTAAAAAAATAGTTCGTCAAGCTGTAAAAAGAAATCCTAATGCAGTAATTGCTGTAATGGGATGTTCAAGTCAACTATTAACAAAGGAATATGCCGATATTGAAGGTGTAGATATTGTAATTGGAACAAGCAATCGTCATTTGTTATACGATTTAGTATTAGAAAAAATAAAAAATAAGAATAACAATGCGTTAATTTATAATACACCTTATCAAGATATTTTAGATTATGAAGAAATAAAAGTTAATCATTATAATCAAAGAACAAGAGGATTTGTGAAAATTCAAGATGGTTGTAATAATTTTTGTAGTTATTGTATTATTCCTTATGCACGTGGACCAATTCGCAGTCGTAAAGCTCAAGATGTAATAGATGAAATTGCTTTATTGACTAATCAAGGAATGAAAGAAATAATTTTAACAGGGATTAATACGGGAACATATGGTGAAGACATTCCTAATTATAATTTGGCACGCCTTTTAAAGGACATTATTGATAATGTTAAGGGCCTTGGAAGGATTCGTATTTCCTCAATTGAAGCTACGGAAATTACTGATGAATTATTGCAAGTAATGATGGATAATCAAAAACATTTGTGCAAACATTTGCATATTCCTTTACAAGGTGGTTGCGATAATACTTTAGAGAGAATGAATCGCAAATATAATATTGATTACTATTATCAAAAAATTCAAAAGATTCGTCAATTTTTCCCTGATATTAATATAACAACTGATATTTTAGCAGGTTTTAGTGGAGAAACCAATGAAGATTTTCAAGCTTCATATGATTTTATAAAAAAGGTTGGTTATGGAGAATTACATGTATTTCCCTACTCACCACGTCCATTGACTAAGGCTTATAGTTTTAAAAATAGAATTGATCCAATAACTAAAAAGTTTCGTGTCAATGAATTATTGGCTTTAAATAAAGAATTAGCCTTAAATTATCGCATGAAATTTTTAAATAAAGAATTAGAAGTATTAATTGAAAAAAATGTTAATGGTAAGGCCTATGGACATTCTGATAATTATTTAGAAGTTGTTATTAATAATTGTCAATTACAAAATAATGATTTGGTAAAAGTAAGGATAGATAAAGTAGATTATCCAATTTGTATAGGAAGTGTTATCGATGTTCAGTAAGTATAATTTAAAAGAATATATAAATGAAGGATTAGAATCTATAGGATTTTTTGAAGAAACAGAAATTCAAAAGAAAGTAATTCCTTTGGCTTTAAGTGGCGAAAATGTTGTTGGAAAAAGTCAAACCGGAAGTGGTAAAACTCATGCCTTTATTATTCCCATTTTACAAAAATTAGATGTTAATAATCCCAATGTACATGCAGTAATTATTGTCCCAACAAGAGAATTAGGATTTCAAATATATGAAGAATTTACTAAAATTACTAAGTTCTCTAAGGATTTTATAGATGTACGTTTATATGTTGGGGGAACAAATAGGGATAGTGAAATATCTCGTTTGAATAAATCTCAACCTCATATTGTAATTGGAACAATAGGTAAAATTAAAGATTTGGCAGTTACTACCAATGTTTTAAAAATATACAATGCTAATATAGTTGTGGTAGATGAAGCCGATATGGTTTTTGAGACTAATGAATTTGAGGAAATTGATTATATTTTTTCTAAATTTATTAATCCACAAATTTTAACATTCTCAGCGACTTTTTCAGAAGCTATGGTTCATTTTTTAGACAAATATTTAAGCAAAAATAAATTAATTGATTTAGTAGGTAAAAATAATCAAAAAGAATCAATTGAACATATTTTTATTCCAACAAAAAATCGTGATAAAAATATGTTATTGTTAGAACTATTAAAAACATTTAATCCCTATTTAGCATTAATATTTGCTAATACTAAAACTAAAGTTGATGAAATTGCTGATTTTTTAGTCAACAATGGTTTGAAAGTTGCTAAAATAAGTGGTGATTTAGAACCACGTGAAAGAAAGCAAGTCTTAAAACGTCTTAAAGATGGACAATATCAATATGTTGTAGCAAGTGATTTAGCTTCTCGAGGTTTAGATATTGAAGGGGTAAGTCATGTAATTAATTATGAGTTACCAAATGATATTGAATTTTTTATTCATCGAATCGGAAGAACTGCTAGATATAATATGAATGGAACATCAATTTCCTTTTATGATTATTTAGATGATGAATATATTAAAAAGTTAAATGCTAAAGGCTTAAAATCATGTTATATGAATTTAAAGAATGGTGAATTAGTTTTAACTAAAGAGCGCAATAGCGATGTACATATTAAAAAAACATCTAAAGAGGAAGAAGCTATTCATAAAAAATATCCATTAGGAAAAGTAAAGCCTGGATATCGAAAAAAGCGTAAAGAAAAAATAAACAAAGAAGTACATAAACTTAAACGAGAAAAGATTAATAATATTTATAAGCGAAAGGCTAAAGAAAATGAAAATAGGTAGTCATGTTTCTAATAGTGGAAACTTAATGTTAGTACAAGCAGTTAATGAAGCATTATCGTATAATGAAAATTGCTTTATGCTTTATTTAGGTGCCCCTCAAAACACATATCGCAAAAAATATGAAGATTTTAATGTTGATGAGTTTAAAAATATTTTAAATAAAAATAACATTAAAATTGATGATGTTATTGTTCATGCACCTTATATTGTTAATTTAGCTCAACCAGATGAAACAAAAAGAAAATTTGCTATTGATTTTATAACTAATGAATTAAAATTAATGAAAAAAATTGGTTTTAAATATTTAGTTGTTCATCCTGGTTGTCATATTTCTCAAGGATATGAAAAAGGGCTTGAGTTAATTAGTGATAGCTTTAAACAAATATTAAATAATACTATTGGTGATGATACAATCATTTTAATCGAAACAATGGCTGGTAAAGGTAGTGAATGCTGTTGCAACTTCAATCAAATAAAAGAAGTTTTAACAACAGTAAATAGTGAAAGATTAATGGTATGTTTTGATACTTGTCATGTTTTTGATTCTGGTTATGACATTGTTAATAATTATAATGATGTTATCGCTGAATTTGATAAAATAATTGGCATTGATAAGATTAAAGCTTTTCACATTAATGATTCTAATAACATATGTGGATCTCGTAAAGATCGACACGCAAATGTTGGCTTTGGTAAAATAGGTTTTTTACCATTGATGAAATTTATTTATGATGAAAGATTTTCAGAAATACCTAAGATTTTAGAGACTCCATATGTAAAAGGAAATGATGGTGAATATCCACCATATAAATATGAAATTGAAATGATTAAGAAAAATGAATTTGATGAAAATTTATTACAAAAAATTATTAAGGAGGCATAAATATGAAAAAAGTAATTACTATTGATGGAATGCATTGTAAAAATTGTTGCAATCGTGTAGAAAAAGCTTTGAAAAATTTAAATGTTAAAAAAGTAACTATTGTCTTAGAAGAAAAAAAGGCATATGTGGAAAATGATGAAGAAGTTGCTAATGAATTGTTAGTAAATGCTGTTGAAGATTGTGGATTTGATGTTGTTAATATTGAATAATAATTTATTTATAAAAAGTGGTTTAATATATAAAGATAATAGATATTACTATGTAAGAGATGTAATGGGAAATATGATATTCAGGGCTTAATTTTAATAGACCAGGATTTC
>CANQJU010000105.1 GCA_947624315.1 uncultured Bacilli bacterium
GAACAAGAAGAGATCGGAGCTAAACTTCGTTGGTATCGTGATTTAATTAATTACGCAGAAATTGGAGAAAACGAAGATAGCGATCCGTTTGATATTGTTAAAGAAGATATCTTTAGTGCTAATGTATATGTCTTTACCCCTAAAGGTGATGTCTTAGATTTTCCAGCTGGCTCAACACCTTTAGATTTTGCTTATCGAGTTCATACAGAAGTAGGAAATAGAACCGTTGGAGCAATAATTAATGGTAAAATAGTTCCATTAACTTATAAACTTAAAACTGGAGATGTTGTTGAAATAAAAACATCTAAAAATGTTAATGGCCCTAATGAATCTTGGCTTAAAATTGTTAAAACAACTCATGCTAAACATAAAATTATTGCCATTTTAAATAAACAAAAGCGTGATAAACTTATTGAACAAGGTAAAGAAGAATTTGAGCGTATATGTAAAAGTGAAGGCTATCCTAATGTTAAAATCGATGATAAAATTGTTCAAAGTCATTTTAACAAATTTTCTGTAAACAATTTAGAAGATTTCTATTATGAAATTGGTAAGAAGAGCTTATCAGCAAAAGGAGCCTTAAATAGAATTGTTGGTAATAATGATAAAATTGATGATGATGCTTTAATTAAACATTATAATGATTTAGAGCAAAGAAATACCAAAATGCATTCAACAAACGATTATGGTATTATTGTTGATGGGTTAGATAAAGCCCAAATTAAACTTGCTAGTTGTTGCCATCCTGTTTTAGGCGATAATATTGTTGGTTACGTTAGTAAAGGACAAGGAATTGTTGTTCACCGTGAAGAATGTCACAATAATATTAACACCTCAAAAGAACGTTTTATTAATGTCTTTTGGGATATGGATTACAATAATAAAAAATTTGATACAATGATTTCTATTTTATCATATGATCGAAGAAATATAATTGCTGATATAATAAATACTTTAAGTGGAATTCCTAATGTAAATATTTTATCAATTAATTCTTCAAAAACCAAAACTGGTGATTTACAAACTAAATTAAAATTGAGTGTTAATAATGCTGATACATTAAATAATACAATCGTTAATTTACAAAAAATTTCCGATATATATACAATCGAAAGGGTTATTCGTTAATGAAAGTAGTAGTTCAACGTGTTAAATATGCAAAATGTGTGGTAAATGATAAAGTTACCGGAGCTATTCAAAATGGATATATGTTACTTGTAGGATATACCCATACTGATAATGATGAAATAAATCAAAAAATGGCCAAAAAAATTGCCAATTTGCGTATTTTTGAAGATGAAAATGAAAAAATGAATTTAAATATTAAGCAAGTAAATGGAAAAATATTATCAATTTCTCAATTTACTTTATATGGAAATGCATTAGAAGGCAATCGCCCATCGTTTACTAAAGCTATGGCTCCTGATTTAGCAATAGATTTATATAAAAAGTTTAACGATCACTTAAGAGAATTTGATTTAGTTGTTGAAGAGGGAATATTTGGAGAACATATGGAAATTGAGTTATTAAATGATGGCCCAGTTACCATTACTATTGAACTTTAATTTGGCACAATTAATGTGCCTTTTTTGTTAACTTTTAGATAATTTTGTGATATAATAGAAATAGTTAGGAGAAATGTTATGGATATACGCGAAAAATACGAATTATTACTTAATACCGATGTTAGCAATAGAAGCTATGAGGAAATGAATCAACTTAAAGATGAATGTAAATTAGCTAATAATAATGAATATTATTATTTAACCATTTTATTAATTATTGATACTTATATTGCTAATAATCAATTAAATGATGCTTTAAATTTAGCTATTAAATCCTTTGATAATTTAGATTCAGTTTATTTTCCTAAAATTTATGTTTTATTTTTAGATAGAATCATTTATATTTTTTATCATAAGAAAAATTATAAATCAGCCTATCGTTATGCTAATCAAATGAAAATGTTCTTGGATCCTAATGATCAAGAGGAAATAAATAGATGGTATTTAAATACAGCCTATATTTATAATGGACTAAAAGAGAAAAATCAATCATTAAATTACTTTATTGCTGTTTTAGAAAATAATCCTGATGATGAATTAAAACTAATTGTTTTAAACAATATAACATTATTATTTATTGAAAGTAACAATGCGAATGTTGCTAAAAACTATTTAAGCTTATCTATGGATTTGGCTAGTAAACTAAACGATGAAGAATCTAAAACATATTGCCAATATCTTAATGCTAAATTATATATTTTAGAAGGAAAGAAGAACTTTGCTGAAAAGATATTCTATGAAATATTTAAAGGTGTTAAGGAACTTAATATTGAATATATTGGTTATTTAAATGATTTTCTTAATTTATTAAATGATTTAAATGATTATAAAGAAACTAAAAAGTTAGCAGAGAAATATTTATCATCTGTTGAAGTAAATGGTGATTTATATGCTAAGAAAGAATTTTATAAAAACTATTTATTAGCTTTATTCTTCTTAGTTCCTAATTTAGATGTTTCAACAAAGAACTTATATCGTTATTTAGAAGAACTAAATAAAGAAATAGCTTCAAATGAAGAACAAATCTCTTTAGAGTCATATGAAGATGATAAAGATTTCCAATTGAACTTAAAACTTAAAGAGATATCAAATAAAGTAGAGAAGATAACAAGTGTAGTTAATTATGCTGGAGTTTCATCAAATGAAAGAGAATGTATTTTTGAATTTTGCAAGAGATTAAATGAAATTGTTCCTTTTGATGAAGTTACATTTATTGTTTTTGATCGAGCTAATTTTAATGCTTATCCACAATTTATTGATCAACATCAAAAAGTATTTACTTTTAATTATAAAAAAGAAAGATTATATGAAAGAACAATTGAATATAAGAATTTAAATGGAAGTATTGTTGAAACATTAATAAAGAGTCAAAATGAAGTTATTATCGATTTTGAAGATACAAATATTCCTATTATTGAATTATTTACTCACAAATCATATCAAGAATTAAATGTAAAGAGTTTATACGCTTTGCCATTAATTTATAATAAGAGTATGTATGCATGTTGTATTTATACATCAGCTAATAATATTACTGACTATGAATCAACTGTCGCTTTGAGCATTGCAAATCATTTATTTGAGGCCAAACTTGTTAATTTATTCTATCAAGAAGGTTTAAAAAATCAAAAAACAATTTTAGAAAGTGCTTTATCTAATCTAAATATTGGTTTATATTATCAAGATATAAAAAAGAATCATTTAGAATTAAATAAGGGAATGGCTAATTTTGTAAATATTGATAAAGAAATTTGCGAAGAAGAAGATTTTTTAGAATTTGTTAAAGATAAAGAAAAATATCTTGAAAAAAAGAAAAAGATGGAAAATCTTAACAAATATAAAATTGAATATACAATTAGTTGTAATGATAATGATGTATTAGTTGAAGAAATTGGATATCCATATTTTGATAAGGATAATAATCCTCTATTTTATGTTTGTATTGTTAATAAAGCAATGTCTAATCAAACTCTCTTTAATCGAGAAAAACAAAAGTATTATTATGTTTTAGATGAAAAAGCTTTAAATAAAGAAATGTCAAATAAAAAGGAATTTACATTAATTTGCTTTGAATTAACAAATAATAATGAATTTCCAAAATTATATAATGAGTGCTTAAGTGTTACTAATGATTTATATCAAATAGATAGCAATAAATATGCTGCTATTTTAGATGATATTCAAAATCGCAATATTAATAGTTTTGTTAAAAAGGCTTTAAAAAATTTAAACAATGCTAAAGTTTCTATTATAAGTTATCCAAATAATTATAATGATATCAATAATATTATTAAATTATCAGAATTTATTCTTGAAAATAATTCTAATAACATAAACAAATTAACTGAAGAAGATCTTCAAAAATATAACAAAGGTCAAAATTTAGATGAATGTATTAAAGAAGAATGTCAAAATAAATCTTTAGAAATTTTGTATTATCCTTTGATGAAGAATGACAAAGTTAATGGTTATTGGATAGGTTATAATTTGAAAGGCAATTATAATAGTGATTTATATAATGATTTATTTAAATCTAGTTTAATAGATTTAGAAACATACCTTTTAGAAAATGTTTCTTTAGGTGAAGAAAAAGTATATTTAAAGATAAGTTATGAAACTGTTAAGATTTTACTTGATAAAAATATTATCAATGAAAAAATGAGCGATAAATTAGTTTTGTGTCTTAATGATTATTGTTTAAATAATGAAGTATTAAGTAGATTATCTAATTTTGATATCTTTATTAATGGAGAAATAATTAATCAATATTCTATCAAAGATTTACAAAGAGAAAATATTAAAGGCGTATTCTTTATGAATAAATATGAAAATGTTGACCTTGTTAAAAGATTAACATTTAAAAAACTTGTAATATTATCTAATAAACCTGTAAGCGATGATTGTTTATTATGT